>JAPYPM010000102.1 GCA_029937635.1 Nitrospinaceae bacterium | reverse complement strand
CCTCGTCTATAATCTGGACAATATGCTCCACTCCATCAGGCCCTATCACAAGGTCAACAAACGGCATTTTGTCCACAAACCGTTCCCCCTCTTGCTGAGCCAAGCAGCCAGTAAACCCAAGAATCATATCAGGGTTACTCTCTTTAAGTGGTTTTAAGTTTTTAGCAAGGGAGTATATTTTTTGTTCTGCCTTATCTCGGATCGAACATGTGTTTATAAGGACCAAGTCTGCCTCTTTCACTTCTCCAGTACGAACATAACCCGAATGAAATAGCAATAATTCCATACGATCTGTATCGGCCACATTCATCTGGCAACCAAATGTATCTAAATAAACTTGTTTCATAATGAAAAGACTTTAGTCTAAAAATATTTTGGTTTCAACTGAGAATTTCTTCTTAATTCATAGATTATCTCAAAACATGTTTCCATTTCAGTGAATCACTAAAGTCTATTTTCTACCTAGAACAATTATTAAATAATCACTTATAAAACAACTGGAGATATTTTTTTTAAAAAATTTAATAATACTAATCATCCTCCCACTATAAATACGTTCATTACATAAACGATTCAAACAAGGTTTACAAAGTGCTATTATGTAAATATTTATTACTCAAAAAAAATAATTTCTTGATATGAAGAATTTAAAGATTGATTTAAATGAAAGAAGTTATGACATTCTAATCAGCCGAAATATTTTATCCAAGGTTGGAGAGTTTATTTCAAACATACTTGAACCAAGTCGAATCATTATTATCACACACCCTTCTGTAAGAAAACTTTTTGGAGATGAAATTGAATCGGGATTAGCCAATGTCGGCTATTCGCCTAATGTCATAGAAATTCCCGAAGGGGAAACATCAAAATCACTTCGACAAGTAGATCTAATTTATGATCGCATGTTTGAGATGAAATGCGACCGTAAATCTGTATTAATTGCCCTTGGTGGCGGAGTAGTAGGAGATCTAACTGGCTTCACAGCAGCTACTTTTCAGCGTGGAATTCCCTTCATTCAAATACCAACCACGCTACTGTCTCAAGTTGACAGTAGCGTGGGTGGCAAAACCGCTGTAAATCATCCACGTGGGAAAAACATGATTGGGGCTTTCTATCAGCCTAAGTTGGTCGTAATCGACCTTAACACCCTAATCACTTTGCCTAAAAATCAACTACGTGCCGGTCTTTCTGAAGTTGTAAAATATGGCGTTATAGCTGATGAGAAACTCTTTGTTTTCTTAGAAAACAACATACAAAAAATTCTTTCTCTTGATAGTAAATGCCTTGAATATATAGTTAAAACCTCTTGCGCTATCAAAGCCAGAATAGTAGAAAAAGATGAGCGTGAAAGTAAATATCGTATGATTCTTAACTTCGGACATACCTTCGGACATGCAATTGAAACTCTTACTAATTACACTGAATATCTTCATGGAGAAGCAATATCCATAGGAATGCTTCAGGCAGCTTTACTCTCTGTAGAAAGTGGACTGTGTAATAAAGATCTCCCTAAGCGCATAACTAATCTATTAAAAGAATTTGGCCTACCTATCCAAGCCCATGATTTAAAATCTAAAGATATCATTGAGTCTATGCGACACGATAAAAAAAATAGTCACAATAAACTACGTTTTGTATTGCCAAAATCTATAGGATCAGTTGAAATTATTGATGATGTCCCGGAAACTCTAATTCAATCCGTGTTAGATAAAAGTAAATTAATTTAAAGAATACGAATTTCAACATACTTCGCTAGAATAGCGATTTCGTAAATTTTTCAGAAAGGTAAACCTATTTTTAAATTCTCTGTGTTATCCAGTGGTAGTCGAGGAAACTGCATTTACATCGAATCTGATACCGCAAAAATAATTATTGATTCTGGATTAAGTGTCAAAGAACTTGGACGACGCTTGAATTCAATTGATCGAACACCTGAGGAATTGGACGCTGTTTTTTTAACACACGAACATTCTGATCACATAGGCGGCGTTGGGCCTTTAGTACGGAAATACTCCATACCATTATATGCCACTCACGGGACTATTCAAGCTGGCCAAAAATTAGGAAATGTCCCAGTGTTTAATCCGATCCAGTCAGGAGAAATGGTTCAACTAGCCGATCTTGAGATTGAACCTTATGCAACTTCTCATGATGCCCAAGAGTCCGTTGCCTACGCGATACGATGCCAAAATAGAAAATTAGGTCATGCAACAGACATGGGAATTGTAACGCAAGCAGTTCGTGAAGCATTAAAAAGTTCACATGTACTGCTACTAGAATCCAATCATGATGTTGAGATGTTGGATTTTGGGCCTTATCCTTGGGCTTTAAAAAAAAGGATCAAAAGTGACCTTGGTCATTTATCCAACGAGTCGTGCGGAGATCTATTAAATGCAATTAAACATGAGCACCTTCAGCGAGTTATATTAATGCATTTAAGCCAAACAAACAATCATCCTGAAATCGCCCATATCACTGCACTTCAAGCATTAGGAAGCTACACTCCAATTTTAAGTTTAGCTAGTCAGGACCAACCGATGGAATTAACAGAAGTTTAATGCTAAGAGCCCGATTGATCCCGCCACGAAGAGCGACTTGCCATCTTAGTCGGGCTGTCTCTGATATCTTTCAACAACTTTGTTTGCGATACGACAACTTTCAATATTGAGTTTTAGAGTCAACTATTCCAACGAGCAGGTTTGAAGATCGAGTTAACAAGGGATAGTTAGAGTATCCGGTAAACTTACTGCGTATGGTGATAACAGCGGAGAAAAAGGTGGAACCGTACATGTTCTGGGTGAAAAGGTAGCTTTAGGTAAAGGAGGTGCTGTCAACGTGTCAGGTGATACGGGTGGCGGAGAAGCACTGATAGGTGGAGATTATCAAGGAAAGAATTCAATGATAAAAAATGCATGGAGAACTTATATCGATAAGGATGCAACCATAAATGCTGACGCATCTAACTCAGGAGACGGTGGTAAAGTTATTGTGTGGGCTGATGATACCAGTAAATTTTACGGTCATATTTCCTCGGTCGGGGGTGCCTTGGGTGGTGATGGAGGCTTTACTGAGGTTTCAGGGAAAAATTTCCTTGATTTTCAAGGCACCGCTGATCTTTCGTCTCGCTATGGGGAAATAGGCACCTTGCTCCTCGACCCAGACAACGTCGAAGTAAAAAGTTCGGGTTTGGCTGGTGTGGGAGGGGTTGACGAATTCGCAGACACAGGCGCGACTCGAAAGATTAACGCTAACACCTTGAACAATGCAGCTGCTAATGTGACTATTCAGGCAAATAATAACATCACTGTAGATCAAAAGATAAACCTTACAACATCAGGTGCAACCCTTACTTTTCAAGCAAAAAATAACATCACACTTAATCAAAGTATTACAACAAATGATGGCGCGATTAAACTGATTGCAAATAATGATTTTATAAGCACAAAAGCTATTGATAGCGGAACTGCCACAACAATCATTGCTTCAGATGCCGGCACTATAGGCCTAGGTGATTCAACTTGTAAGGGTTCTTGTGACATGACTATCAGTTCAACAGAGCTAAGTAAAATTACAGCAGCAAATTTAAAAATAGGTGATGCATCTACTGGAAAAATCTATACTGATAATGTATCCGAATCTGATACTTCAAATGTAAGTGGTACTGTCACCTTAACAAATTCAAGTGATATCATATTTCATGGACAAAAATCTTTTTTCAGCACATTGACCTTGACGGCAGATAGAAATATTAGTATTGAAACGAGTGTAGAAACAACCGTAGGGAATTTTACCGCAACAGCGGATGCAGACTCTGATGATGAAGGCAAGTTTACTCTCGACACTGGGAAAACGCTTACCTCAGCTGGGAATGTAACAATCGACGCTGTCCAAATTGAACGGTTTGGTAGTATTGACGCAACAGGTAGTACAACTCTAACAGGAGAGCTTGTTACTACAGATTCAGGTAATACTAAAAAAAAGAAGCCGGATCAAGCAGAAGCAAGCTTGTTCACTAACGCTTTAATGGGAATTGCGAAGAACCCAGGCTGTTAAAAGTTCTATTTTTTTATTTACAACTAAAGTTACCCTCACTTCCAAGGGGTTTCGTTTAAGACCAAATCACCCCTTTGATTTCATTCTTTTTAATATTTGCACTAACCATGTTCACCCTTGTTAAGTCCGTTGTTTGCTGGCACTCTCTTTCTAATTTTGCCAGCTCAAGAAAGCAGACACCACGTACTTCCAAATAAAATTTTTATTTTAAATTAATTAATCAATATTTAATTTTTCTATGATTACCCTTAAAGACAAAGTAGTTGGGAGTTATTATGGAATGGCTGTGGGTAACGCCATGGGCCTGTCTGCAAAAAGCTTAAAACCAGAAACCATTCGACAACTCTTCGGTTCAATGGGCGAGTTCAAAGATGTAAGCCCGCTTATTGGTAAAGGTATTAAACATTTTAAAATGAGAGGTCTATATGGATGTCAAACCCAAAGTGCATTGGTTATTGGCGATTGTCTTCTACAAAATAAAAAATTAGACCCTAATAAAATCTCCCAACTTCTAATTAAAATGGCAGCAAACGGTCCTGAGCATTATTTAGGTACTTTCCGGCATCCAGGAAAAGGATTTTTCCAATCAATCAGCGGCCTAGTTGAAGGGGCTCCTCAAATTTCTGAACATAACATCCCAGATGCTGCATTTTTGTCTATGGGAATTCCAGCCGGTCTTCTTCATAGAGAAAGACCTGAAGTGGGTATCCATTTAAACATCGCTATTGGCTTAATAATGACTCGAAATTTATGTGAAATCACTGGACTTGCACTCACGGGTTATCTTGCATCGAGACTATTACAATTGGAATTAGAAAACAATAGTCTCGTTTTCAATCAAACCGAATCTATTTTGAAAGATGCTGAAATGTTTTGCCAAAAAATTGAAACTCAAATCCGAAAAACAGCACCCATTATTTGGGATCAGACTCCTGAATCAGAACGTAGGATGCTTGAACAAACTATTAAAGGCCTTCGAGAACAATGGAAAACTAGTTTCAATGAATTGTTGAGTTGGGTTTGCCAAAATGCTTCTGAGCGTCATAAAACAAAAATTACGAGCCCTGCACAAAGTCATGTTTTATCTTTATTACCGCTATGTCTAATTATTGTTTTACGTGACTATTGTG
Source organism: Nitrospinaceae bacterium (assembly GCA_029937635.1). Taxonomy (GTDB): domain Bacteria; phylum Nitrospinota; class Nitrospinia; order Nitrospinales; family VA-1; genus Nitromaritima. The sequence continues at coordinate 2,621 of JAPYPM010000102.1, read as the reverse complement.
GGTTCGAGTCAACTTTGACGAATGTACTCAATATGGGAAAAGAAGCTCACAAGACTGGCACCTTGGTCGGAACATGGGCGGGCGCAATTTACGGATGGCATGGAATTCCCGAACCTTGGCGTTCTGGCCTAGTCAATGGTAAAGAAATTCGAATACGTGGAGAGGGCCTGTTCTCTCGTTCCTTTCCTAAGAAAGCCAAGGATATTTATGAAATGGAAATGGGATTAACATCAAAGGAATTTGAACTCGGTAAAAAATATTTTCAAAAATCCACAAAATTTATTCGACCTACTCCCAGACCAAAACTTTCATGGGAAGATGATGATACTAATGAATCAAATCTCCCAGAAAAATCTGATACAGTTAATCGGAGAAAGTTTGAAAAGGATAAGTCAAAGGCTAAAAAAAATCGTAGAAAAAATTCAAAATTCAATGAAGTGGACTCCTAACGTCAATATTTTTTTCTCAAGAGCAAAAAAACCTTAATCCATAAATTCAAAAACAGTAATCATTAGATTGCTTTTTAAAAAATATTTTTCTCAATTAATCCGTGACAAACATTCTAGCGTATCAAAAGTATTACAAGACGAGCAATTATCAGTCCACTTGCCAGAAATGTTACCGCATCTACCGCACTTAAAATTAAATATAGCTCTCTTTACTTGTCGCGTAGCGTTTTCTATTAATTTTTGAGATTTTATTTCCTTACTATCTTGTTTGTAGGCAACGCCCAAGACAAGAGAGGAGATAAAAGATTTTTCGGAATTTGCATTTTCTTCTATTACTCGTATAGCTTCTTGGGGAGATTTCTTTTCCAAGTAAAGAACACCTAATAACATGATTAGGATCTCTCTAGATTCATCTTTCGAATTACTAATGGCTGCTTTATATTTTTTTATCATTTCTTCCGCTTGGTCCAAATCTTTATAGACCTCTTCCATTCGCATCATACAAGAAATTGACTTTGTATTCGCATAAGCTTTTCCCCACACTTTCAATGCTCCTTTTTTATTTCCCATTTGCAGATACGCATCGCCTAACAAAAGATGTGCTGACAGACACTGGTTATTTTCTCTCAAAGCCGATTTGAATTCAATAATTGCTGCATCAAAATTATCATTGTTGAAGTATCGAGTCCCATTTTTGTAAAGATACTGGGCCAGAACTATTTTTTCTTTTTCTATTTTTTCTCTTCCTTCAATTCGCCCAACCAGTTTTCGCTGAACATCGGCTACCGACTTCCAATCTTCTGACTTTAAATAAACTTCCCTCATGCGGTAAAAAATATGAGGAGATTTTCTATCCAGCCTTAGGATTTTATTAAGAACTTCCATTTCCTTTTCAGGGATTGCTTTGGCACAATAGTCATCTGCTAAACCGTATAGAGCGTTTAAATTTTTAGGTGCTATTTCTACCGCTCTTAAATGCAGTTTTAGAGCGCGCTCAACCTTCCCTTCCTCCCTTAAAATACTCCCAAACCTTGTAAGAACGATCACATCGTTTGGCAAAGTATTTAAAATTTTTTCATAAACAGAAACAGCTTTTGAAACATAACCACATGCTAAAAAATTTTCAACTTCCTCAAGCAATTCCTGCCTTCGACGATTAGTTTTATTTTGCCGCTTGATTCTTCCAGTTGTTACTAAGTTCCTAAAAAAAAAATTTAATGATAGCGTTCCGTGTAAAAAACCAGCTATCAAAAAACCTATCAAAACAGAACCTAGAATTAACACAATCATTGGAAGTTGGAGTGCCCGGTCTTGGGAAAAATGTATACTTGCCCCATGTGGGTTCAGAAAGGAAAAGTAAACTGACACTAACGTAAAAAAAAGAAAGCTAATTATAGATTTAAATGACACTTGAATCTCGTGGTTGATGGTTTTCTAAAATTAGGTATTGTACTAAGGGGTAGCTATTTGCAAATAGCCTTGTTGAAAAGTAATCCAGTTGTAAATTTAAATTACGGTATTTTTTTTTCTATCGTTTCAAGACAGTCGACACAGTATGGAGTATAAGGAATAACTGTCAATCTTACTTCGGGAATCAACTCTTCGCACTCCAAGCATTTTCCATACTGGCCAGTATTTATTTTTTTGATCGCTTCTTCCACTAATTTTAACTTTCTTAACTCTTTTTCTCCAAGCCCCATCATAAGCTGACGATCATAGGATTGCACTGCATCATCAGCTATGTCAGCAACTTGTTCATTGAAATCATCTTTTTTTGATTTATATTTTTCTTGAACTCCACCAATTAAGGCAAAGCGACTTTCTTCCAATTTAGCCCTAAATGAGGCAAGTTTAGTTTCATTCATAAAACTATTTTCCTAGACTTTCATAATGAATTAGGGACTTCAACGAGTGGCACATCGTCCCATAATCGTTCAAGGTCATATTGTGCACGAATATCTTTATGAAAAACATGCGCTACAACATCGATGAGATCTAAAATAACCCAATTAGCTGAGGTATAACCTTCCTTGGAAGATAGTTTGTGGGATGACTCATAAACCTGATCTAAAATAGAATCGGTGATAGCCTTAACTTGCATTCTTGAATTTGCGCTACAAATGACAAAAAAATCTGTCAAATCTGAGCGCTCCCGCAAATCCATAACTAGAA
>JAPYPM010000101.1 GCA_029937635.1 Nitrospinaceae bacterium | reverse complement strand
TAACTGGATCTACTTTCATAATCATCGAAACGGGACTTTGCATATCAATCCCAGAAAGAAGTCCTCTCCGCACATCCCCATCTGTAACCGTTCCTAGTAATTTTTGATCACCATCTACTACCAATGCAATATTTCCTACCCCTTCATTAATTGCCTTTAGGGCTTCATGGATTGTTGCATCTATCCCAACCTTGTAACTATCCAAGTTCTTCACTCTATCCCCTCTCACGCTAAACTCAAAAAATCCCGTTCTAAATCCTCAATATCTGATTTCATCACAGGAACCTCACTTGACTGCTTGAAAATAATATTTTTCTCAGAGAACACTTTATCTCTCAATATATTACAAGGTTTAACCAGACTTTTTTGAACGTTTTTTCTATTCTCTACTTCTATAAACATTCAGCAATTATATATCTTATGGCTCATTATTTTATTTAAGATTTTAGATTGTAAAATTCCTTTGTTAAAACCCCATCCAAGTTAAAACTCTTTAAAGTTTTACTTATTGCCTTTGAGGCATTTCCGCTTTTATAGGGATGATAGATCTCCCCCAGAGATTTCTGAAAATCTTCCGACAAAGCCTTGTCGATAGCCAATGAAATCGATTTGACATTTTCCTCACAATCAATCACTGAAGAGGCCCTCAAGCGCCCTTTCTGTCGGACTCCAATATTTATCGTTGGTTTATTGAATATAGGCACCTCTGTCAAACCACTTGACGAATTGCCCAAAACAACATCGATATTTTTAATAGCACTCAAATATCTCAATTGGCCAAGTGAAATGAAAGATTTTGCTCGACCAGAGTTCCTTTTTATATAACCATCGATCATTTTCCCGATTATTTTATTATCCTTATCTGAATTGGGCATAGTGAACAAAACCCTAGAAGATGGGAATTCATCTATAGCCTTTAAAATAGCCCGTATAGCTTTTTCCGGTCCTTCCTTGAATAGGGTAACAGGATGATAGGTAACCAGAAAATTTATAGCCCCCAGCTTAAAATCAATAGCTTTTTCAAATTCCTCCCTTTTCAAGAGCTTCATTTCTTTTATTTTATCTAGGCCGGGAGACCCCACATTAAAAACACGATCTGGTCTTTCACCAAGTTGGATCACTCTCTGACGGTAAGGCTCTGCCGCCACAAAATGAAGATGTGACATCTTGGTTATTGCATGGCGAATAGAATCATCTATCGCCCCTTCTGTTAATTCACCACCGTGTAAATGGGCAATGGGTATATTCATTATCATAGCAGCCTGCACGGCAGAAAGAATTTCATAGCGGTCGCCGAGGACCAAAACAATATCTGGTAGTAATCGGCCGTATGAATCAGCAAAACCAATGGTTCCTCGTCCCACTGAGCGGGCTATATCCAGAACGCTGTCTCCGTCTAGCCCCAAATCTACCTTATGATTAATTAAAAACCCGTCCTCCTCTATCACCTTGTATGTCGAGCCAAACCTTGAAGAAAGGTGCATGCCGGTAACAACTAATTGAAGATCTAATTCAGTATCAGCCTGTAAATTTTTTAGCAACGAGTACAACAAGCCATATTCAGCTCGAGAACCTGTAACTACACAAATTTTACGTTTGGGCATTAGAAGCTCCAAGAGTAGCGCTACTTGGGATATTCAATATCCGCCTCACCAAGCTTTCTGCGATAGGCAACTTAGCTTGAGGACAAGTTTCGAACATAGGTAATGTGTTAAGTAAGGCCCAAGCAGGACGGACCATCAGCCCTTCACTAGTGCATAATTTTAAAATTGATTCTAGATGATGGCTATACTCTTCATCAAGTAATAGAACGTTCAACCAGTAATTGCTTTTTGCAAACTCAGGTTCTTGAAAAAATTTAACCCCTAGGTAATCATCAAACGCTTTTTTATACCGAGCAGAAAGCTCTCTTTTGTTCTGGATAAACTCGGGAAGTTGTTCTAACTGAGCACAGCCCAAGGCCGCATTAATATTTGGTAATCGATAGTTATAACCCCTTTTATCATGAAAATATCGCCACGGATGAGGCTCTTTAGCTGTGGTTGAAAGATGCTTCGCCTGTCGAGCTAAGTCTTCATCTTGCGTCAATATTGCCCCTCCTCCTCCAGTAGTAATGATTTTATTTCCATTAAAACTTAAAGCCGAAACTCTTCCCCAGCAACCCGTATACTTTCCTTTATATGTTGACCCGAGTGATTCGGCGGCATCTTCAATCAATTCAATCTTGAAACGTCGACACACGCTTAAAACTGAATCGAGATCAACAGGGTGGCCAAAGGTATGAACAGCAATCAAAGCTCTAATACGTCGACCGGAGAATTTATTAAAACATTCCCCATGTTTTATTTCTGAAGTTTGTTCAAGGTAAGATTCAAGACCTACTGGATCAACACCTAGGGTCCGCTCTTCACAATCGACAAAATGAGGGACGGCATTACAATAAGAAACCGCATTGGCGACCGCTACAAAAGCTAATGCAGGAACTAAAACCTCATCATCTTTTTTAACACCACAAAGATGTAAACAAAGATGTAATGCAGCTGTCCCGCTTACTACCGCTATAGCAAACTTAGCCCCTGTTGTTTCCTGGAGCTGGTCTTCAAATTCATCCACATATTTTCCTACCGAGGAAACCCAGCCAGTATCCAGACATTCCTTAACATATTTCCATTCGTTCCCACTAAAGGAGGGTTGATGAAGAGGAACCGGCGAGCTAGATTCTTTTGGTAGACAAGACTTAATCGCTTTTATAATGGCTGCTGGTTCCATGAAGCATTTTAAATATTATAAATATTTGATTTATATGATCTTAAATTATCCTCGTTAGAAAACCAGGCAATCGTTTCCTCCAAACCTTTGACGAATCCTGCGCGACCTCCATAAACTGGAGTCCAATTAAGAATTTGTTTTGCTTTTAAGTTACATGCCCAAAGACGCTCTACCTCACTTTTTTCAGGCCGAACCCGCTGGCCTTCCTGTTCAGTTTCTACTTGAACTTTCATAATTTCTGAAATTAACTGCACCGTCTCTCCGATTGAGACCTCAAAATTACTACCAAGATTAATAGCTTGGCCAATACACTGCTCAGATTTTGCCGCCAAAATAAATCCCTGCACAATGTCAGAAACATAATTAAAATCGCGAGTAGGAGTCAAAGAACCTAGTTTGATTTTTTTTTGTCCGCTTGCAATTTGGGCAATTATAGTGGGGATTACTGCACGCATAGATTGGCGCGGACCAAAAGTATTAAAAGGCCTTATAATGCTAATCGGTGTACCGTAAGAATAGAAATATGACATAGCAAGCTGATCAGCTCCAATTTTCGATGCCGAATATGGTGATTGCCCCTGCAATGGATGTTTTTCTGTTATCGGGACAAATTGAGCTGTGCCATATACTTCACTTGTTGAGGTTTGAATTACTTTTTTAACCCCTAACTCGTGTGCGGCTTGAAGGACATTCAAAGCACCTTTTATATTTGTGTCTATATATGTGCTAGGAGACCGATAGGAAAAAGGAATAGAAATTAGCGCTGCAAGATTCAGTACCACATCACATCCCTCTATAATTTTTCTAACACCAAAGGGATCTCTAATATCTCCTGCCACCACCTCCAACTCTTTCTTATAATCCTCGCAAATAGTATCCAACCACCCCCATGAGTTGAAAGAGTTATAAAATACCAATGCGCGGACATCACAATCCTCACTGATTAATGCTTCTACCAAATGAGAGCCAATAAATCCGTCCGCTCCAGTGACTAAAATTTTTCCGGAAATTTTTTTCATTAACACATCATGACTAATTTGTATATTTTTTTAGGAAGAACCGTTGAAGAACAAGCTTGGGAACGAATAAAATAAAAATAACACAAAATAAAATATTTCCTGATCCAAAAAACTATTAGGTGCTATTTCTAAACGTGAAGGCATGATCTTCAAATATTCAAGACCCATAACTATTACCTATATTTTTAAATTATACCACATTTAGCCTTGAATTAAGGAGAGAGCCAATTGATCTAGAAGCCCTGTTCGCTGATGATTATGAAGTGATTGCTATTACTGAGGAGTGTTGGATGTTATTCATAACACTGCTAAGAGCGAAAAAAAATACACCCAATTTGCTGACACCTTATCTGCTTGAAGGAACATACTTAATTTTATCATCCATTCCTACAACTAAATGCAAATCAGAATTACTTAATCTTTTAAGGTGTTTCGCATACCTAAGTTTCCACACCTCTCCTTCAAGCACTTTAATAATCTTTCTATAGTCTATCGTAAAAGACCTAATAGTTTCTTCCAAAAACTCTCCCAGTAATGCCAAAATTCTTAACGAAGATTTTTGTCTTCACCACTCGCAATCCATCCTCTTCTCCTTCACTATCAGGTTTTTCAGGTTTTTTTTGATTACCTTTGACATAAAATGTGCGGCCACCTCCCCTCAAGAGAGCCCCCCTATAAATATTAGCTTGGTGCTATATTTACTTTGTCCGAAAATTAATCATCGTCAATCAGGCGCTTAAGAAATTAAAAGTGGAGAAGCATCCTGGTAAGTTTTTCGTAGGTTGTATCTCTAAAGGCTTCGACTTTTTAGGGTATAGATGAATCTAAGGGGCTGTCAATATTAGTTACGGTATCTTTGCAGAAAACATTGTTAGTGATATTGTTATGACACTTCTCAAGAAAACCAATTCGTTTAATCGATTGATTGTCGGTAAGCCTCTAGGAGTGGGTTTGGAGAATTTACTCTTTTTGACTTATATCTCCTTTAATGCGGCGAAGCACAAGTCTTTCCGCACGCGCTGACGCTTCATACCGTTCGTTAGATTTTATTTTCTGGATCTTCTTCCTTCGTAGCCTTTAACTCGTCCTGAAGGCCAAATATTTCCGCCATTATGGGCGCGTGACCTGCGGATATGGTATATGTTCCCACCCACACCCCGACATTGTTTTTCGTATCAACTTCTTTAGCCACCAACCGACCCCGACCTGAAGTTTTTTTACCTCTCCTTCCGCTCTCCAGAACGCGTTCTGCAGTTCCTCAATTTTCTTATCTTGCTCCGCAACTTCACTATTAATAAGCCGGGTGTTCAGTTGATCGATTGTCGCATCTCTCGAGCTGATCACGGCCTCCAGACAATTCCTCACCTCCTCCACGCTCTCACCACAACCAAAACGATCTGTAGCGCTCTCGATTCCATCCACTGCCACCCCACACCCTTCAATAAATTTTTTTCGTATCAACTTCTTTAGCCACCAACCGACACCGGCCTGCAGCTTTACTACTTCTTGTTCTGCTTTCACGACAGCGTGCTTCAGTTTATCAATTTCACTCACCGTGTGCCACGCACTTTCAGTGCCAATGGTAAAAAGTCGGGTGTTCAGTTGATCGATTGTCGCATCTCTCGTGCTGATCACGGCCTCCAGACAATTCTTCACCTCATCCAGGCTCTCACCACAACTAAAACGATCCGTGGCGTTCTCGATACGATCGACTGCCTCCACCACATATGGTAATACAAATAACCCGATCAATAAAAGTGTTACATAAGTTCTCATTTTAAATTTTTGTAACATTGATTCCTCCTTTGGTAACGGTGACTGCTCGTATTTAAAACCAGCCGTAATGTATAAAGTGCGTGAACATACTACTGCGCCTCTTTAGTACTGCCATTTCCATCTTCTTTTTTTAGTTTTAAAACTCATAATCAATCCATGAAAATTTACGAGAAAAATACTGACTATATTTACTTATAAGATATAATGCAAAACTTTGCCAATTTTATTTAAACGAAAAACTTATATAACTCAACAAGTTAATGGGAAAACAAAGAATAGAGTATAAGTACTACCTTCCTTTGGAAATAAGAGGTAATTTTTTAAATGACCTTCAGGCATTTACCTTTCAGGATGAGCATTCGCGAAAAGAAGATGGAAAATATTCAGTATCTTCCATCTATATGGAGAATTACCATTTAAGTGCATATAGAGATAAGATAATGGGCGCGAATATAAGACAGAAAGTAAGGTTTAGGTTCTACCCCCCTTTAAGCAAAGGTAGTTCTTTATATATTGAGTTAAAGAATAGAGGTGCCAATAAGACTATAAAAACTAAAACAAAGATTAGCCATAGTCTATTCATGGATATGATCAAAGGAAACCCCAATGCTTTTCAATTAAATAATTCTGATCCAATTATTTCTCACGTTGCAAAGCTAACAAAAGTAGGCTGTTTTCATTTTTTTATAATAGTAAATTACAGACGAATTGCCCTGTTTTCCAAAATAGATCAAGCTGTTCGAATTACAATTGACTCCGATGTGTTTTGTGATCGTTTTCAAGGGAATATTGATATTACGCCCAACATATCTGTTTTACCCATGCACAAAAATATACTTGAAGTAAAGACGCCAGGTTATTTCCCTGATTGGTTGAGGTATATTATAAAAAAATATGGGTTAAAAAGAGAAGCTATTAGTAAATATGCCTTGTCAGTTCAAAGTTTAGCTGTGAACAGTTCAATGGCAATCAAATAACAGGAGGTTTCCCAGTGGACATGATTTTACAAAAGTTAGGGCATTCAACGGGGGGCGAATTGACTTTTGCGCTTATTTTTACAGCATTAATTACTTCTTTTATTATGGCGTATATAGTTTCTTACGTTTATCGCAAGACCCATACTGGTTTTTCCTATGAAGCATCGTTCAACTTTACCATAATTCTTGTTACAGTCATTGTGACGATTATAATGATGGTCATTGGTTCGAACATAGCATTGTCATTAGGACTGATCGGTTCGCTTTCAATCATCAGATTTAGGGCTGTGATAAAAGACTCTAAAGATATGGCTTATCTTTTCTGGGCGATAGCAACAGGATTATCGGTTGGCAGCGGAAATTATTTAATGGCCGCCTCTTCAGTGTTTTTTGTATCCGTTATTGTAATTGTCTTATCAAAAATGAATTTTTCCCAGGCCACTCATACGGATTACATAATGGTAGTTCAAAGTTCTCTGGATCAGAGTGATGGGAAGAATGGCAATATGATACCCAATATTCTTGATCAGTGCGAAGTTAAATGGAATGTTCGTTCAAGCTTAGTGGATCAAAATAATTTATACGCCGAAACCACTTATTCCATTATCTTTAAAAAAATTTCCACAGCCATCCCATCTGCTTTAGTTGACAACATTAGCAACCTAGAAAATGTTAAAAAGGTAACAATGTTGAGCCCCGAAACTAATTTATTTGCATAGTTTATTTATGACAAATATGATTTATAAAGTGTGCGCTCGAATATTTTTTCTATTTATTATAATCAACGTTGAGACTTCTTTTGCCTTGGATTTAAAAAGAGATGTTGGAAATAAACATCTTGATGAAATTCTTTCCTGGAATCCTGATTTAAATGTAATTAAAACCTATGAATTGGAAACGACAAAAAAAATACACGATATATTTTTTAGATTGACTGAGTCTTTAACGAGTAATACAGACCTTGGGAACTTAAAAAAATATCGAAAAGCACGTTTCGGATTGTGGGGCAAAGATCTAATTAAATCTAAATTTAGAGGCAGAGGACAAACCGAACCTCATTGGAGAAAACACAACAAATCCATTAAAATTAGATTTAAAGATAGTGATGGAAACACAAAAAAAATAAATTTTAATTCACTTCATAGCGATCCATATTTGCTTGACATGATCGCCTACAAACTATATCAGTCGACGGGTCTTTTAGCTCCTAATATGGAATTTAGCGAACTTGTCGTAAATGGCCAATATAATGGGATCAAGCAAAGGCTTGAAAATATAAATGAGGAG
>JAPYPM010000100.1 GCA_029937635.1 Nitrospinaceae bacterium | reverse complement strand
GCTAACAACTTCGCCTTCATCAGTCCTTGCTTAATATCATCAGGCGTTATACCCAAAGACCAGCTGATAGCAATGGCAGCTAGAGCATTATAAATATTGCATTCACCTAAAAACGGAATACACATCGGAATATTTTTACCGGAAAAATTAACACTTAATTTAAAGCCCTCTCGGTCAATTGGACAAATATTTTCAGCTTTAATATCAGCCCCCTTATAAATGCCATACGTAATTACCTTTGCTCGCACCGATTTTGCTAACTCCAAGACTAATGGGTCATCAGCATTTACTATTGCAGTTTCTTTCTCGCTTAAAGAATCGAAAAGTTCCCCCTTAGCAGCTTGAACTTTTTTTAAAGTTTTTAAATGAACCAAGTGACCCTCAGAAATATTAGTAACCACCCCTATTTCTGGCTTAGCTATTTCAGCAAGACGTTTAATCTCGCCTGCCGCGCTCATACCCATTTCCATTACAGCGATTTCGTCAGTTTTAGAAAGATGGAAAATATTAAGGGGCAACCCAATATGGTTATTTAGATTGCCTTTTGTTTTAATTGTTTTAAATTTTTTTTCAGTTATAGCAGCTGTCATTTCCTTAGTCGTGGACTTGCCATTAGTTCCCGTTATTCCAATAACCTTTACAGGCATTTTTTTTCTATAAAATAAAGCTAACTCCTGTAATGCTTTCAGCGTATTTTTAACGCGGATAACAACAGGAGCCTTACCTCTTACCAGACTCACATCGCTTTCTTCTGAAAAAACGATGGCAGCTGCTTGTTTATCTTGAGCTTCTTTAATGAAGTTATGGCCATCAAATCTATTCCCTTGGATACAAATAAATAATTCGTCTTTTTTTAAAGTACGCGAATCTATAGATACCCCTCGAAAAAATTCATCCCTAACACCCGAAGAAGTTTTTCCACCGATAGCCCTTAAACACTCTTTAATCTTCATTTCAATCACCTTGCAACACCTCTTTCACAGCCTCTTCAGCAATCTCTCGATCGTTAAAGTGAATCGAACCAGTTTTTAAAATTTGATAATTCTCATGTCCCTTACCCGCTATCAGAATAAGGTCACCTGGCTTCGCTTTCTGCACAGAAAATCTAATTGCTTCTTTTCTATCAACAATAACTTCGTAATCTTTACCATGGCAAACCGAAGAAGGAATACCAGCAAGGATGTCATCTAAAATACACTGAGGGTTTTCTGTCCGTGGGTTATCTGAAGTAATAACAGAAAAATCACTTTCTTCTATTGCAACGCGACCCATTTCTTTTCGTTTTCCTTTATCACGATCTCCACCGCATCCAAACACTGTAATTACTCGCCCAGGGGTAAATACTTTTGCCGCTTTAATCACATTACGAAGAGCGTCATCTGTGTGCGCATAATCAATAACAATGGAAAATCGCTGACCACAAAATATTTTTTCACAACGACCCGGAACACGTTCAAGAGATTGCAAACCCTGAGTAACATGGTCCAACGAAAGACCTTGATGGAGAGCTGCTGACGCCGCCGACATCAAATTGTATACATTATGAAGTCCTAGCAAATGAGTTTTTATCTTACAAGATCCAAATGGTGTTTTTAGAGTAAAGCAACTACCAAACTCAGATAAACTATAATCTTCTGCCATAACATCGGCATATTTTTCGATACCAATGGTCAATAAGTTTCTTGGAAATTCCTCAGCTATTTCACGACCAACCGAGTCATCTAAATTAACAACTGATTTCTCGATATGGTTATAACGAAAGAACCCTTTCTTTGCCTCCTTATAGGCATCCATTGTCTTATGAAAATCTAGATGATCACGACTTAAGTTTGTAAAGATACCAACGGAAAAATACATCCCATAAACTCTTTTTAAGGCAAGAGAATGAGACGAAACTTCGAGAAAACAATGGCGAGTTTTTTGCTCCGTCATTTCATGAAGCATTCGGTTTATATCTAAGGATTGAGGCGTTGTAATTTGAGCGGTAAGGTTTGTATCTCCATAGCAATAATTAATAGTTCCTATGATTCCCGTTTTTTCACCCTTAACCTTATATATAGAGTCTAGAATATACGTAACTGTTGTTTTCCCATTAGTTCCTGTTACTCCATAAAGATCGATTCGTTTAGAGGGTTGGTCATAAAATTCAGCACCAACCCAAGCCAGAGCCCTTCTACAATCTTCGACGCAAATTGCAGTTACTTTATTTTGGCTAAGATTTAAATTCGATAATTTTTCAACAGGCGTTTCCGTCACAAATGCTGATGCTCCGCGATCGATAGCATCACTAATAAAATTAAAACCATTCTGCTTAAACCCATGAACAGCAAAAAAAAGACCTCCACTTTTAACCTCACGGGAATCAAAAGCTACCGATGAAATTCCCCGATTTAATATCCCCTTGACACCTTTCACAGGAAAACCTTCGATTAAAGTTGATAGTTTCTGATTCGACAAGTTATTCATTTTATAAATTTTTTTTTTCACAAAAGATAAGTCAATTTGAGCTGACCTAAAGAAGCTAGGCTCTCTGCCCACTCTCAAATAGTTCATCATGCTCGATCCAAAATATAAACACGTTGATCATTTGGTGGAACATTTAAGTAACGCAAAGTCTCTCTTCCAATATCTCTAAAAACTGGCGCAGCAACCGAACCACCCCAATGGTTACCCTTAGGCTCATCAACCATAACCAAAATAGCTATTTTTGCAGCGTCCGCTGGGACAAAACCAACAAAAGATGAAACATAAGCTGTACTTGAGTACCCTCCCTTTTTATGGTCGTATTTTTGAGCTGTTCCAGTTTTTCCAGCAACCTCATATCCTTTAATAGCAGCCTTCCCCCCTGTCCCATTTTTCACAGCATTTTTTAGAATTTCTACCACTTGCCTGCTGGTTTGGGTTGAAATAACTCTCCTAACAGATTTTGGTTTAAATCGCTTGGTCACACGTCCTTTTTTTATAATTGCGCGTGTAACACGCGGGACCATAAGAGTCCCACCATTAGCAATTGCGCTGACTGCATTTATCATTTGAAGTGGCGTCGCACTAATTTCGTGACCGAACGAAATAGAAGCCAGAGACCTTTCATCCCAACTCGCTAACTCCTTGAACTGACCCACAGCCTCACCAGGCAAAGCCACTCCAGTTTTTTGACCAAAGCCAAATTTTTTAATATAATCGTAAAAATAATTTTTCCCAAGGTGTTGGGCAACCTTCACAGAACCAATATTGCTAGACCTAGAGACAACATCTTGTAATGTTAGCCATCCAAATTTATGGTTAGCGGCTTCGCCAATTTTTTTACCTCCAATTTCAAATTTTCCATTTTCGCAAAAGAAAATGTCATGCGGTCTTGCTAACCCTGCATCGATGACAGCAGCAGCTAAAATTGGCTTAAAAATTGAACCTGGTTCATAAGAGTTAGACACGGCACCATTAATCCACCTTTTCGGTTTATAAGCAGAATAGTTATTCGGGTTGTACTGAGGTATATTAGCAATCGCATAAACTTCACCTGTATTTGGATTCATAACAATAGCTACCCCTGACTTAGCCTGATATTTCTTCACTTGTTTACTCAAGTGGTGCTCAGCAAAAAACTGAATTACCTCGTCAATAGCCAAAACCATGCCTTGGTTTTCCGCCGCACCTCCATTAATCTCTCCGCTAAATTGCACAAGTTTTCCGCGAGCATCTTTTTTCATTACCGTTTTAACTATATTCCCTTTTAGTGCCGCATCATATTGATGTTCAATTCCGGCTAAACCCTGATTATCTATTCCAGTAAATCCTATAACACCAGATGCCAATTCTCTCTTTGGAAAAAAACGTTTGTCCTCTGATATAAAATTAACTCCTGAAAGAGAGTCTTTTTTTAATCGAGCGATTTCTGCGGGAAAAACTTTACGCTTAATCCAGGCAAAACTTCGCTTTGAGTTTATTTTCTTAAAAATCAATCTTTCATTCATTTTTAGGGCTTTTGCTAACAACAAAGCCGTCTTTTTTTTATCTTTTATTTCTTGTGGCGTTACGTACACAGACTCAACTTTTACATTAGAAGCCAATTCATTCATATTTCTATCGTATATAAAGCCACGCCCGTATTGAACATTCACCGTTATCTGATGCTGCTGCATAGATCGAGAAACCAATTCTTCATGTTTGATAACCTGAAGAAAAAATAATCTCCCCACAAGTCCGGCACCAAACAACACAAAGAGAACTGAAACAAAAATCAATCTCACCTTAAGAGATTCTCTATTTAAATTTACACTTGGTTTTTTTTCTTTATTACGCTTCATTATTTACTTCTTCAAAAAAATAGTTACAATTTGCCCGCTTGTAGGTTCCCTAAGTCCGATTTCACTCCTTGCTAATAGTCTGATACGATCTAACGATCGTAAACTTTCCCATTCCACGCGAAGGAGATGGTTTTCGCGAAGCAACGTTTGATGGGTTTCATTAAGAGCTTCATACTCATAGGCCAACCCAACCAAACGAATATTGCTCCAAACAAATGCCATAGCAACTAACATCAAACCCGCAATCGCCATCCAAACTAAACGATATTCGCGCGCAGTTACATGAAAGTGATTTTTTTTTGATTTTGAAAGCCACTTAAACATAAACTCTTTCCCCCACTCTTAATTTAGCGCTTGAAGCACGAGAGTTTCGTGTCACTTCTTCCGCCGAAGGAATAATTGGTTTACGTGTAATGATTTTCAATCGTTGCTTCTTCCCGCAAGAGCAAATCGGAAATTTTGGAGGACAAATACAGTCCTTTTCCTCATTTTTTAAAAAATTTTTTACAATTCGATCCTCTAAAGAATGAAAAGAAATCACTATGATACGAGCTGACTCCTGCAAAATATCTACAGAATCTACTAACGCTTTTTTTATGTGCTCGAGCTCACTATTAACAGCAATTCTCAATGCCTGGAATGTACGCGTTGCAGGATGAATTTTGTATTGTCGCGATGCATGTACCGCGGTTGATATAACATCTGATAGTTGTAGTGTTGTTTTAATAGAGCTTTTGCTTTGCGCTTGTCGAATAGCCCTAACAATCCTTTTTGAAAACCGCTCTTCCCCATATTCTTTAATTATTGACACTAACTTCTCGTCAGACAGTTCGACCAAAAGATCGGCAGCTGTTATTTTTTGAGAAGAATCCATTCTCATATCTAAAGGTCCATTACTCATAAAACTAAACCCTCGGTTTGGCGAGTCTAATTGAGGAGAAGAAACACCTAGATCAAGAATCAATCCATCCACATTCATTAAATTAGCCTTTTTTAAGATAATTTTGATATCACTGAAGTTTCCATGGACTAAAGTAATCCTACTTCGAAAGGAAGCTAGCCTTTTTTCAGCTCGTTCAATTGCCTGCATATCCCGATCGATCCCTAACACACGAACATTCGTTGTGCTTTTCAACAACAATTCTGTGTGCCCACCATCCCCCAAGGTGCCATCGACAATCAAGCTATCTCTCTCAAGGTTAAGGTTTTGAAAAACTTCCCTTCCAAAAACTGATTCATGTTGCTTGGACATTTTTAATGAAGGCTTTACAACAGCATTGAAAAGATTAGGACAATAAATGGGATGGAAAATACTAGTTTTACTCTGAAGCCTTCTCTAAACGATCCGGAGCCCAAAGCTCAAAAGTCTTAGACATACCCACAATCATCACTTCTTTATTTAATCCAGCAGCTTCACGTTGAGAAGCAGGAATCAAAATTTTACCTGATTTCATTTCACATTCTGTCGCTCGAGCATAAAACTCCCTAAGTCGATCTCTATCACTCTTGTCAAATGCATTGAGGTTATACAATTTCTCCTCATTTGTAGCCCACTCACTCTGAGGAAACACAATGAGAAACCCACTCATCACGCACATAACCAGTTGCGGACTACCCTGTTCAAGGAGGCCTTTGAATTTTGCTGGCACATTTAGGCGCCCCTTTTCATCAAGGCTGACACTATAAGTTCCCAAAAATCCATTCATATGCGAATTGGTTGATTTTAAATTAAAAATAAACTAACACTAATAAACACTTTATGACACTTTATGACACAATCGTAGCATATTGGAACACCCTGTCAATAGAGAAAGGTAAAAAAATATAAACACTTAAGGACTATTTAATTAATTTTAAATATTCCTAACTATGACACTTTAGGAAATTATCTTTGAACTAGTTGAATTGGAATAGACTGAAATTTATCCAATATTAAGAAGAGACTGTGCTTGATTAGGTATTTTAAATATAGTGTTTTGACGTGGCACCTATTTTGGCTACACTAGATAAATTAGTGACGTATATAATAATGAAGGGTTTTATAAAAAATTAACTTTCTAGTGGTGGTAGCCTAGCTATTAATTTTTTAAAATAGCATTTAAGTGACCATATATTTTTATAAATTTTTATGTTTTACGGCTCGCAACTATCTTTATTTGAAATGATTTGCTTTGACAAGGTCAAATTTTGAGTGATACTATGATTAGCTGATAGAGGCTATTTTAAGTTGTTTTAAATGGTTTTATTTTATCAAATAATATAAAGTTTAAGGTTCTGGAACGTAAAAAAATCAAATTTATACTGGGTTCTGCATTGATTGTAGGAACCATAGGCTATTTAATTGCAACGGGAATCAATAGCACTTCTACATATTTTTTTACTGTCAGTGAATTAATGGACCAAAAAGTTGCTTCCCATGGAACCGGAATGAAGGTGAAGGGTAATGTCGTTGAAGGCTCAATTGAAAGGGACCCCAATGACTACCTCAATGTTCAATTTTCTATTGAAGAAAAAAATAGTAACCTGAATGTTGTTTATCAAGGCATCACACCAGATATGTTCCAAGACGGTGGAGAAGTGGTCGTTGAAGGAGCTCTAGACAAACAAGGTGTTTTTCATGCAAATACATTGTTGACCAGTTGTCCTTCAAAGTATGAGGCAGAGAAAGAAGCGGGTAAAACGCATCCGGGAACTCTCCCCGGTTATAAGTCTAAATCCGAGCTAGACCTCAAAAAAATTAATTCTTTACCCAAGACAACTGTTTAAAGTCCCTCTCCTTATTTTCTCAACGCCAAAATCCTTGTTTCTAATGTTCGAAACAAAGATAACGTCTAATGAGATATAAGAAAAAAGTAACGTTAAGGAAATTATGAATGATATAGGTGAATTTGCTTTAATGGTGGCACTGGCCACATCCATCTATGGGACCGTGGCATATGTTATGGCTGCACGCGGTAACCGAATAGACCTTTATTTAAGTGCGGATAAAGTCCCATTTATTACTTGGGGCTGCGTGATAATTTCTTCTATCGCCCTTTGGAAGGCATTTTTTACAAATGACTTCAGCCTGCAATACGTATACGCATATTCTAATATTGAGCTAGATTATTTCTACAAATTCAGCTCCTTTTGGGGAGGACAAAAAGGATCTCTACTGTTTTGGGTTCTTATTTTAACAAGCTACATGATAGTGGTTCATATTCAGAATCGCTCAAAAAATTTGATAGTAGTGCCATATGCGATGGCCGTTATGCTCGCAATCACAGTCTTTTTTCTTCTTCTTCTTAATTTTTCTACAAACCCTTTTGAGCGCATCCCTCTACCACCAGAAGATGGGCGTGGATTAAATCCCCTTTTGCAAAATTATTGGATGGTTATTCACCCACCAACGTTGTACTTGGGTTATGTTGGATTCACGGTTCCATTTGCCTTTGCAGTTGCTGCGCTTATCTCAAAAAATTTGGATGATGCATGGATTCGATTAACTCGAAAGTGGACAGTTGTGTCATGGTTTTTTCTATGTATGGGGAATTTATTTGGAGCAAGTTGGGCTTACGTGGAATTGGGTTGGGGTGGTTACTGGGCGTGGGATCCCGTCGAGAATGCAGCCTTTATGCCGCTTATTGTGGCGACCGCGTACTTACATTCAGTCATGATTCAAGAAAAAAAAGATATGATGAAGGTATGGAATATGTCACTCATCCTTCTCACATTTGTGATGACTATATTTGGAACATTTATTACTCGAAGTGGACTTATACAATCTGTTCATACTTTCGATGAAGCAACACTGGGATATTATT
>JAPYPM010000099.1 GCA_029937635.1 Nitrospinaceae bacterium | reverse complement strand
CATCTACTGAAATAGATTCTGGGAGATCGAAAGGTTTGTGTGCAACCACTTTGGCAAATGGAGAGAGCGGACCAGCACACTCAACAGGATACCCGATGTGAATAGAAAGTATTTTTACATCAAAACAAGAAGCAATGTGCGTCAAACCGTTATCCAATCCAATGTAACAATTTGACCGGCTGATCATAGCGGCTGAGGGTCCTAAAGGATAGCCTTTTAGCGTAATTGTTCCATCATAATTGTAAGAGTTCTCTTTAGAAACTAAAGTAATAATTCTAAAATCATGGTTTTGATGAAGTTTTTGAATCAGGGATAAGAATCGGTCATATGGCCATTCTTTCATTTTTTTTTTGGATCGAGTCTCAGGTGATAGAACTATAAATTTATCTTTATTAGAAATTCCAAGCTCGTTAAGTCTTTTTTCAGCTTCTTCAAAATCGTTATCTTCCAAATAGATAATAGGCCTTCGTCTTTCTAAGCTCACCCCGCATTTTTCAGCATAGATATCTAGAAGGTGCTTTCTTTGTTTCCACCAATCTTGAGTTCCATTATCTAAAAGAAACACCAGATCATACTTCTTACATTTCTCTCGATATGTCTTTCTATACGCTCTCTTTTTCCAAACGTTATAGAAAAAGGGAGTTTCAAAATGGTCAATATTGGGATCATTTTTAATAGTGTTAAAGAAAATCCCATCTCCTACACCAAAGCTTATTTGAGCACCCGGATACTTTTTTTTTAAAGCAACTACCGAAGGGGCAGCGGAAATCAAATCACCTACACCCCCGATTAAGCCAATAAAAATTGAATTTGGTGCCTCACAGGTATGAAAAGCGCCAAACCATTTTTTTAATATTATAGGAATCATTACTAGAGGAATATTTTTTACTACGGTTAAGGACACATTTAAACTAGCTAAAGAGAAATACCATTGGTCAACGGATTTTTATTTTTTTCAGTAATTAAAAAAAATCTTGACTATCATAGACGCTTATTAGAAATAAGGTAATTTTGGATATAATCCATTGTAGCGTCTTCTAATGTAGTTATTGGATGAGAATATCCTGCATTACGAATCTTATCTACTTTCGCGCAGGTGCGATACTGAAATTGCTCACTTATAGAAGGTGGCATATCAACATATTCAATCTCAATATTTCTACCCATAGCTTTAAAGACATTTTTGGCAAGATCATTCCAAGTTCTTACCACCCCAGTACCAGCGTTGAATATTCCTCCAATGTTGGGGTTGTCTAGAAAAAAAAGGGTCATCTCTATCGCGTCCTTGATGTATAAAAAATCGCGTTGCTGATCTCCGTCGGCATACTCGGGGTTATGGGACTTATAAAGACGAATCTTGCCACTATCAAGAACTTGTAGAAACCCTCTGCGAATCATACTTTGCATTTCTTTTTTATGATATTCTCCCGGACCAAAAACGTTGAAATATTTCAAACCAGCCACTTGATCTAGGACACCCTGCTTCTGTGCCCATAAATCGAATTTATGTTTACTATGCCCATAAGGGTTAAGTGGCTTTAATGTTTTAAGATCGACTTCATCGGAAAAACCATCCTCTCCACTACCATAAGTAGCCGCACTCGAAGCATATATAAATCGAATATCTTTATTTAAAGCGTATGTTGCAAGATATTTAGTGTAGTTAAAATTAGTGCTTGTCAGAAAAGCTTCGTCTCTTTCAATTGTTGAAGAGCATCCTCCCAAGTGAATAATTGCATCAACTGACCACGGGATTTTATGATTTATAATTTGGTCTAAGAATATTTCCTTATCTTCCAATTCAACATAATTGAGCGATTCAATATTCTTTTTTTTTTCCGGGTGATCAACTCCATCGACTAATACAATATCGCTAATACCGCGCTTATTTAAAGCCCAGACGATGGCACTACCTATAAACCCTGCCCCTCCTGTCACAATAATCATTTTTTCTCTACAAAGTTAATACATCAATTAAAAAAACCAACACACCCTAAAATTATTTAAAAATCAAGTGGTTTAGCATCTTTTATTTTTAAATTTTTAGTAAACAAGCATATCAAACGATCGCAACTTTCTTCCCAGTTAAATTCATTTATTTTGCGATACCCATCTTCGGATAATGATTTGAGTAATACTTCATCTTCCAATAGACGAATAAGGTTTCGGCTCAAACTAATAATATCTCTAGGCTTTGATACCAAAGCAGTTTTCTCATCTATTGCATATTCAAGACAACCCCCTGTGTTAGTTGTGACTAAAGAACAACGGCATGCCATCGCCTCCATGCCAGTTAAACCAAGCCCTTCATACCAACTCGAACACAAAAAGATATCGCATGAAGCATATATCTCCCTCAGTTTCTCTCGTGCTGGACGATAATGGTATTCAAATTTAAATCCAGCAGCATCAAACAACGGTTGTGGGTCTTTTAGTTTTTCCCCAAAAACCACGAGTTCTAGATCATGTCCTTGATCAACAACTTCCTTTATTGCTTTAATTCCATCTTCATAACCTTTCCAGTCATAATCATGATGAAGCATGCACACTCGACGTCTCGCATTCCATTTTTTTTTATCGCAATAAAATATTTTTTGATCAACTGGAATAACTAATACATCAGCATCTTGTCCATGTTTTTCTATGAGATTATTCTTAATCCAATTTGAGCAAACAATCTTTTGGCAAGAAAGATCATAAGTCTTTAGAGCTTGATTTTTATAACGCGTCCACAAACTTTCATAATGCAAAACAAAATAAAACAGCACACCTTTCTCTCTGGGGAGTTTAACTGCAAAATCTGCTGTCTGCCATGCAGTAGCAACAAGAATATCAGACTCAGGGATATACTTGGAGTTATTAGCTGGAAGTATCTCTATTGGAATCGTGTTATCAGTCCAGTCAATAATTTCGGGAGGCTTGATAATAACTTTTTTTATAGATGCTATGATTTTTTTATCCCATCTATACCATTTAATCGGTTTAGCGAGGACAATCCAACGTACTTCATGACCTTTTCCTTTTAGGCGATTAGCAAATTCAAAAAGCGCCCGGTTACCACCACTAATCCGAGCATACTGATTGACCATAAAAGAAATTTTCATTAAATCTTTAAAAAAGGAATGGATTTATCGGAAAACGACTACTATTACTTACCAAATAACTTTGGCCAGTGCCGTAACATTTTTTTAGTTTTAAGTGTTAACTTACCTTCAATTTTCTCATCAGGACGCAATTTAAAGATTGTGGAATGATTTTCGTTCTGAACCTTCTCCGGCCAACCATTTGTATAATAATACAAGGCCAAGCTTTTTCGGCTCATATATTTAGGACAACTTAGAGGTTCTGGATGACCGTGAAACGATGTCTTGGTTGTTGAAAAAATAACTACACGATTAAACTTTGGTAGGTAGCTACGTACACATTTCTTAACCTCACGGTCCCATAATTCAATGTGCCCACCATATTCTTCGCGCCAATCCTTATTAAGGTATAAAAGTAGATTTAATCTTCTATCTAACCCATACTGTTCATGTTTGTTGAAATCGACGTGAACTCCTAATTTACCCCCTTGATAGATATTATGAAGCCCCCCTCCTCTAAAAGATGGATCGGAAATCAGATTTTTAATTCCAGTTAACTCTTCAAGAAATCGTAAAAACAGAGACGAATTAAGTGAATACAAAACGTGTCGGCTAAAAAAACCAATATTTGTTTCATTTTCGTTAGCTAATTTTTTTTGATGACCATCATAGTATTTGATCCAATCAATATCGTTTTCCCTCGGAAACTCTTTAAGCACCCTTTCAACAACATCGTTGTCAAAAAAATCATCGAAATAAATATGCGGGAATGGTTCGGCTTGCGCGTATGTCTTTTTAGCCTCTGGCAATAGGGACTTCATCTTTCCCAGTGGCAGGAGCGATTCTTTGAAATCGTTAATGGCAGACATCTTATTTCAATAGTAGTATTAGGAACTACATCGTTCCATTTATCTCAAGCTAATATAAAGCAAATAAATTTTGGGAAACAATTATATCAACTTTTATTACTAATGAAACAAACAAAAACTACTCTGTCATCAAAACCAATTACGAGTGAGCATTGAACTTGAAAAAAATTTTCCAAAAGTCTATAAAAGAAAGTGTTTACACATTCAAGAAAATCTCTTGACAGGCCTTCACTTAACAAGCAGTTTAAAGATAAAAAATTTAATAGTATTTGTTTCAAGTCATTTTTTGCAAAAAAATACTAGGGCCTCTTAAATTAAATATTAGCTTTAAGTTACACAACTACTTTCGATTTATTTTAAAATAAAAATCAATAAGATTACTATCTCCATTAACATCAAATAGCAACGTTTTTAGCTATTGAATGAGCTCTAAAATGAATACGTCGACAAAACATAACAACCTGACTGCCATAGTTTCCTTTGAAGGCTCGCTGGCAAAACTATACTCATGTTTACAAGCTTTGGATACTTGGATTATGCAAATAATTGTCGTTCTACCAGAGGACAGAGAAATAGAAAAGAAAATAGCAAGCAAGTTCAACGTGCTTTTATGCTATCAGAAATCTTCCACAACCAAAGCTAAATGGGAATCTGGATTAAACCAAACAAATACACCTTGGGTATTACTCATTCGCTCTAATGAAATTGTAACCGGGCAACTAAGGCAAGCAATTACTGAGAAAATAAAAACCAGTGTCGGGAAAACCCACAAATATTTACTCCCCTTAACTATGGTATTTCTTAAAAAAAGACTAAAATACCCACTCGACTGGAATAACTCCCAAGCATCTCACCTCGCTCATACCTCCAAAGTGATAAATGATGTTAACCAACAAGGAAAACATGAAACACTTGGTGGAGAACTAGTCCGGTATGGTGGTGATACAATATCCGAGTGCGCACATTCAGTGATCCAAAAGGCTGAAGAAAGAGCAGATAGTTTAGCACAACATAAGACGCACTTTTCCACCACATCTTTTTTGCTACGTGCTCTCATTTCTCCCATCAAAGTATTTATTCGAATTTATATTTTAAAAAAAGGCTTTAAGGAAGGTTTTGAGGGAATCACATTTGCAATATGTGATGCACATGCAGAACTCTTGGGATACCTTCGTTACCATGAACTTTATGTTCGAGGAGGAAAGTTACTTTACGACAACCTACCATCTCTCAAAAGTATTCTAATCATAAAACTACGTGACATTGGCGATAACATACTATGCACACCCTTAATACGTAATTTAAAACAACAACTCCCAAATGTTTCTATTTCAGTACTAACATGGTCCTACTCTATTCCAGTTTTCGAAAAAAACCCTCATATTGATAATTTTTTTGTACTCCCTAAAAACCCATCTTCATTAAATATTAGAAAGCTACAAAACAAACTAAATACCATAAACTTTGATCTCATTATGAGCACCCATAGCGGAGGACTAGCCTCTAAAATTCTTTCAAAAATTAAATCTCCAAATAAAATTAATAATTTCTACCGAGGGCGCAATAAGATTTTTACTGTTCTTACCAACGAATCGGATTATTATCGCTCGTCTATCGAACGTGATTTAGACTGCATAAGAAGTTTAGGCCTTAAAGCTAAAAACACCTACACCGAAATCTTTCTAACAAGCGATGAGATTACTTGGGCTCGCAAAACAATGGAGTCTAAAGGTATAGATTTCACAAAAAAAATCACCCTAATTCATCCAACTGCCGCAGTTTCAATCCGTGAATGGCCGCTTGAAAAATTCAAGCAATTAATAAGAAGTTTGAATAATAAAACTACCATTCAACCCATTGTTATCTGCACAGAGCTTGAATACTCTAAAGTAAAAGTATTACTTGACGACATTCCTGACTTGGTGGTGTTCAACAAAATCACAGTGCGTCAAATGATAGCAATCATTCACGAATGTGATCTGGTTATTGACAATGATTCATCACCAAGCCATGTGGCAACAGCATTTGGGGTCCCCACCATTGTTTTATTTAGCCAGGCTATCAAAAAAATATTTCGCCCTTATCACCAAGAAAAAGACCAACACTTTATTTTTTACAATGACGTGGATTGCAGGGAATGTGAATTAACTGAATGCGATGATCGGATATGCTTGGATTTTTCTCCAGATGAAGTCTATGATCGAGCAGTAAAAATGCTTTCTCCTGAAATAAAATGAACCCTGATGAGGAAAGAATAGGCTTTTCAATTGTTCCTACAACTATTAACTTATTAAGAGATTCTGCAGGATTATTAGAGAAAACTAGCTTTCCATTCCAACCGAAATAACATCAATATTAGAAGCACAGCTTAGAAAATCTACAATCAACTTTCGTCCAGGACATCGTGTTTCCGGCAGTATAATTTTTGGTCGCGCTGGAGTCAGAATTCGTTTTAATTCATGCTCTGACCCGGAGGCACTTCAATTAAAACTGTTAGATTTAAAAAAAAAATAACCCTACGAAGATTTACGGAGGACTTAAAATTTACTTCATTCGACTTAATTTTAGTATCGTCGACCAAAGACCCCCACTCTGGAATGAATGGCGGACCTTTCCCGGTAGCTGAGTTACAACTCGCTCGTATGATTGACCAATTAATAAAAAGTGTTGGTTCTCTAACGCCTGAAATTCAGAAAACTTACAGCACAATTTCTAAAAAATTAGTAATTGAAACTTGTCCCCTATTTGTCGAGGAAGACGAATCAGCAAAACCCTTTGAAGATCCTAGCGCCAAAGCCATAGTGGAAATTCGACTTGCGCCGGAGAATCAGGGGAAAAAATGTTGCCTAAAGATTACAAGATAAAAATGAAATTTGATAGAGGGGCCTCGCCATGGATCACGTCGATAACACACCCTATATTTCCAATTGCTTTGGAAGCTTTAGAAATAGGTTTTGATCGAAAAGCTTGTGTTTTTATGGATGTGGGGGCTCTATACCCTTTGTTGCCAAACTAACCGATGCTATTCCCGCAATTCAGCCTCTATGTGCTCCTGATTCACGAATGCACGAACCTGGAGAAAGTCTTTCGTTAGTCGACATATTAGGTTGCACAAGGACTATAATTTACCTAATGGCTAGAATAAATAAAGTATTTCACAGAAAATTTCCTAAAACATAAGGCAGAACATTACATAAATTACAAAATTCACGCATCTTTGGGAAATTCCGATTGGATGCACAAGAATTGATTCATGGTAGGAAATTACTATTTACCTCTTGAAAAAAACTTTAAAACTCTTGAAAAACTGTTAGCACCTCGATCTACTCCCTAAAAACAGGTCGAATGAGAAGTATATCCAACTACGACACCTCTGATCAGTTCCATCTGAAAATTTTTTCTCATATATTTTTTCACCACTATCTGACCATTTAACTACAAAGCCATTTTCTTTTCCGTTTTTAAAATGTCCTTCATATTTTTTATTCCCATTCTCATACCATTCAGTACTAACACCATCTAAATCATGGGTAAGAAGATCATCTATTTTTGACTTTTTATAGTATTTTTCATATTGCTTATTTCCGTTTTCATACCATTTAATCCAAGAACCATCTAGCTGACCTTGTCTAAAGGTTTTTTCGTAATTTTTTTTTCCACTTTTATACCAGTAAGTCAAACGGCCATCTTTTCTCCCTTCTTTATAGTTAACTTCGTACTCTTTTACTCCATTTTTATACCATTCCGTCCAAAGACCATTTAATTGTCCGTTTTTATAATGGCGTTCATTCTTTTTTTCTCCTGTTCTAAACCATTGAGTCCAATTTCCATCTAGTTTTTCACCTTTATAATATTTTTTAATTTTTAAATTTCCATTTTTCCAAAATTTTTTTTTCACTTCAGACTCTTCATCATATAAGGAACAGCTCAAGGGAAGAAAACATAAAAAAAAAAGACCGAATAAGAGTTTGAATATATTTTTGTTCATAAATGGGTAAAACCGTTTTTACACTTTATATCTAAGCCTAAACTTAAGAAATTTTATGAATTAATTTTTGCATGTTTGAGTTATTTTTCTAACGAACATTTTTAGTGGTATTTTTTTACATAAGCCATCATTTTAATTTCAGTTTCCGAGTACAAAAATGATTCGACAAATA
>JAPYPM010000098.1 GCA_029937635.1 Nitrospinaceae bacterium | reverse complement strand
CTTGCTAGTCTTTTTTCTTTTGCCTTGGCGTTGGCTTGATTGGTTGCTTGGATTGATAAAGCCTTGTCTATTTTTATTTGGTTTAATTGTGATTGCAGAGAATTAGTTTTTGTAAGGAAGTTTTCGATCTGTTTGGAGCTTTTCTCTTTTAAGTTTTTAAACTCTTTGATGCTTGCGAGTTTTTCTTCCCTTGCCTTTGTGTAGGCTTGATTGGTTTCTTGGATTGCTTTAGCCTTGTCTATCTTTATTTGGTTTAATTGTGATTGCAGAGAATTAGTTTTTGTAAGGAGGTTTTCTATCTGTTTGGAGCTTTTCTCTTTTAAGTTTTTAAATTCTTTGATGCTTGCGAGTTTTTCTTCCCTTGCCTTTGTGTAGGCTTGATTGGTTTCTTGGATTGCTTTAGCTTTGTCTGCTTTAATTACATCAAGTTCGCTTTGAAGAACGTTTTCTAAAGATTTAAATTTTTTAAATTGATTGATTTTGGTTTTTTCTTTTGTTTTAGATGTTTTAAGTTTTGCTTGTTGCGATATGCTACTACCTGAATCTACAATTTTTTTAGTGTAACTACTGGATACCCATCCAAATTTTCCTTTTGAATATTCAACATGAAACCAATTATCATTGAGATTGTTGGCACCATCGTTTCCGATGTGTAGAACTTTTGACCCTCTTAGCAATTTCCCAATCACGGAACTTGAGGCCGATGGGTTTTTACGGACATTCAAAGAATTACTGTTAGTGGTAACTAAAATAAATTCTTTCTTTTTGTTTGGTAGCAATTCGCGAGAAAAGAAAATTTTTCCAGAAATTATAGTATCTGTTGTTTTTGTTAAATTTGATTCTTTTGCGCCTTTTGATTCTCGCGTGATGAATACGTTTCCTGAAATTTTTTGAGCTATTTGTAGGGCTTTGTTTTTTGAGTTGTATTTACCAACTTTAAGGTTGACCATCCAAGATAATTTAGTTTGGGGAAAATTTTTATTTTTTGGTAATTGTATTTCCCAGTCTATCGAAATTTTGTTTTTTAGTTCGGGAATGGTGAGGTTTAATGTTTTATTTAAATTAAATGCTGCTTGTTTAGATTTTTTTTCAGTAGGGTAGGGCCCCTTTTTAACATTAACTATCCATGCATAATTTCCTTTTTGTATAAGGACTTCTTCAGAAAAACTATCTTCGTCAATTGCAGTCTCTTGTTTTTGTATTCCATGAATATCGGACTCTTCTAAAATCAAATCTTTGGTAGAAGTTCTTGCATAGCTTGACTGAATTAGTGAAAGTAAAAGTATTGCTGAAAGAATATATCTGAGAAGAGAAGTCATTTATTGTTATTTAAATTTAAATTAAACCGAAACAATGAGCGACTATACCTCCTAGTGATTAGTCACTAGGAGGTATAGGATTTACTATTAGATTGTTAGCGTTGAATGCGCGCTAAAAATAGATAGCTAAAGATTTGAATGGTATTTTTTTTAAGCATTTATTATAAATTTAGTTGCAAGATAAAGCATTACTCCCATGCTCACTACATCGGTTCCTGTTGTAAGAAAAATACTTGATGCCGCAGCGGGGTCTGCTCCAAACTTTTTAAGAGTAACGGGTACAAATGCTCCCATAAATCCACTAACAATACAACTTGCTACCATGGAAACTAAAATAATTATAGCGAGAGCTATGGCATGTGGATTGTCCTGTTGAGTAGCTAGCATATACATGACTATTGCACAAATGACTCCAGTTACAAAACCATGAACTATTCCAAGAATGGATTCTTTTACAAGTTGTTTTGTGATTTTTGAACCAACTTCACCCAGAGTCATTTCTCTAATTAATACAGCCAGTGCCTGAGCTCCTGTGTTTCCCGATTGGCCAGCAAGTATCGGTAGAAACATAGCAAGTAAAACAATTTGATCTATGGTTTCTTGAAAAGCCCCAACAACAGCACCCGCAACAAAGGCTGTCACTAAGTTTACAAGTAACCAGGGCCCTCTTAACTTTATGCATTTTGCTAATGATGAATCCAGTCCTTCTTCGGGAGAAGCACCAACCATCAACCCACTTTGAGCGCTTATTTGCAAGGCATGAGAATCGTTAACATGACTTCCTCTGAGTGTTCCTAGTAACTTACCCTCGTTATTAATAACGGGAAATTCTGGTATCTGCTTGCCTGCAACTTTTTTGAAAGTTTCTAATACGTCATCTTCTGCTTTTAAACAAGTTGGCTTTTTAATGCAGATATCTTTTAATAATGTATTGGGACCATGATAAAAAACATCTTTAAAAACTAATACACCGGTCACCACATTAGCATCATCGACAATTGTTCCATATGTAAACTGTTTCTCTTTATTGATTTTTTTAACTTCAGCGATTGCGTCTTCAACAGTTAGCTTTTCATTTAAAATTAATGCAGATGGTTGCATTAATTCACCGACGGTACCGCTTTTATACTTCAAACTCATTTTCCATTGAGCTGATAAGTGTTCTGGAGCTTCATCTAAAAACTTTGAGAGAAAATTCTGATCAAACCCTCTTAGAATTTTTAAAGTTTTAATTTTTGGGATGGAGGTGAACAAACTGACTAGTTTGTCATTAGGGAATATGGTTAGGTCATCTAGTGCCAAGTAATTGTCTTTAGATAAATTGCTACCATCTGTCATTTTTTCGGTCTCCATGTATAAAGATTTATGGTTCATATTTAAAATTTTTTAATAGTACCACCTTATAGTTTTCTTTTTAGTTTTTTTATTTTTCCACAGGTGTTTGCTATTATTTTTTGTGTTATTAAATCAAGTTTTTATTTACTTATGGATGGTAATTTTAAATGTGCTAATATCATTTAATTTTTTAAATAGTTATTCTTTAATATACTTTTTTGATTTAAATTTTTTTCCTTAATTGATTTGTTTGAGGTTTTTCCCAATGATTGAATTCTTTACAGAGCTTTTTGTTAGTTCTTTGAATTATATTTTAAAGGCAGAGTCCTTCTATATGATCGAATCTTGTCTGATTATTTTTGGTGCTTTGTTACTGGACTTGTCACAACGAAAAACATTAGCAGGTTTTAAAATAAAGGCTGAGCGCACCAAAACTATTTGGGATGACGTTATTCTTGGAGCTTTGGTTAGACCTATTAGCGTTATTATTTGGATATCTGCTTTTTCTTACATGGCTGATATTGTTCAACAAGCCACCAAGAACATGCTTTTTTATGAGCTTTTTGATCCGGCAAGAGAGGTTGGTATCATTTTGTCTATAGCTTTATTTTTTATTGGTTTGATTAGTAAGGCTGAAAAGATCCTTTTGATCGATTCGGATGGTTCTGATCAGACGACCATTCACGCATTGACAAAGCTTGCTTATATGGTGGTTGGTATTACTGGACTTTTGACATTACTTCAAACTTTAGGTCTAAGTGTTACTGGTCTGATGGCTTTTGGTGGAATGGGAGGTATTGCCATAGGTTTTGCTGCTCAAGATGTATTAGCAAATTTTTTTGGTGGATTTTTTATATATACAGACCGACCTTTTTCTGTTGGTGATTGGATTCGTTCTCCAGACCGTAATATTGAGGGTACAGTCGAAAAAATTGGATGGCGCGTTACACGAATTAAGACTTTCGACAAACGACCTCTGTATGTACCCAATTCAGTTTTTTCCAAAATTTCACTGGAAAATCCATCTCGCATGTCCAACCGCCGAATCAAAGAAACTATAGGAATTCGTTATGATGATGCTGGAAAGATGGCAAAAATTATTGAACTTACTAAAGAGATGCTCTTGGCGCATCCGGAAATTGATACTAATAGTACATTAATAGTTAACTTTAATGCATTTGCTTCATCATCTCTGGACTTTTTTATTTATACATTTACTAAAACCACTAACTGGGTGGATTTTCATCAAATCAAACAAGATGTTTTGTTGAAAGTATTGAAAATAATAGAGGAGCAGGGTGCCCAGTGTGCTTTTCCAACATCAACCGTTCATTTGGCTGACGGTGAAATACTTAGAAATATTGATAACCAAGATTAAAAGCTCCTTACTTCTTACATAATCACATCTCTAATAATGATCTATTTAGTATTTCCAGTTAATTTAAGGATGATCTATTTTTTGTTGACCATGCTTTTACTATTTGGGCCGATAGGGTGTTTGAATATTGGCCCGATATCATTAAAAAGTGAAAGAAGTAAATATAATATGGCTATTCAAAAAACCAATGATGAACAGCTTTTGTTAAACCTGGTAAGACTAAAGTATCGAGATACCCCTTTTTTCTTAGAGGTTAGTAATGTTGCATCTCAGTTTAGGATAAAAAACAAGGTAAGCATTACGGCGCAATTAGAAAGCATGGTTAAGGACATTTTTAATTTGGGAACAAGTAGCTCCTACCAAGAGAGTCCTACCGTTAGCTATACGCCATTGCAGGGGGATAAGTTTGTAAAGAATATTATGTCAACATTGCCCCTTAAAACGATAACACTTCTGTTTCATTCCGGTTGGAGTGTTGAAAGAGTGTTTAGAGTTTGCTTTCAATTGCTAGGTCATCTTGAAAATGCTCCAGGTGCTTCAGGACCAACGCCTAAGCTTGCCCCCCAGTATAAAGAATTTCTGAAAACTGTAAAATATTTACAGGAGCTAGATGATCGAGATGCTCTGCGGATAATTTACCAAGAATTAAATGAGCAGCCACAGATGTTGCTGCAGGTTTCAGACGAGGCCAAAACTTCTAAACCTGCTCTGGAGTTTGCTCGTAGCATAAGTTCTACTCCTGGTAAAAAACAATATATTTTAACTCATTTCCCAACTCCAGATCAGGTAGATCATTTAAGGATTGTTCCAAGGTCATTACTTGGTATGTTGTTCTACTTATCACAATCGATTGAAATTCCTAAGAGAGATTTACTCAAAGGAAAGGTTACCCAGACAAAAACTACCAAAGGAGAGGATTTTGATTGGTTTGAGGTTACTGGTGAATTACTAACGATTCGATCTTTAGACGAGAAGCCGTTGCGCGCCACGGTTAGAGTCTTCTATAGGGACACTTGGTTTTATATTGATGATTCAGACTTGAACTCAAAATCTACGTTTTCACTTTTAACGCAAATATACTCATTGCAGTCTGGATCAATTAAGAGCACGGAACCAATCCTAACAATTGGAGTGGGTTCTAGGTAGTTAAATATATTGGGCAAGCCTTTTTTATAATGACGTAAAGGTGATTTTGGGTAGACACAGAACTAATTTGTTATCAATGAACTCTCATAATAAAATGCTAACTTCAAAATATTTTACTGAGATCGTATTGGTGACTACAGTTATCATATTATCAAGTTGCACCATGTATGGTCCTGTGTTTATAAAAAGTGAAAGAAACCAATACAATCAGGCCATTCAGAAAACCAATGACGAGCAACTTCTTCTCAATTTAGTTCGCTTGAAGTACCACGATAACCCACTCTTTATGGAAGTAAATAATATTGCTTCGCAGTTCACGCTTCAAAACGAAATCGGTTTGGGCGCAACACTTCAGGCCGGAGCTAAGGGGATTTTTACTCCAAGCACGAGTACCTATGTGGAGGAAAGGCCAACTATCAGTTATTCTCCGCTACACGGAGAGAACTTTGTTAAGGGTGTCCTGACACCAATTTCACTCAAGTCAATTGTGCTTTTATTTCATTCTGGATGGAGTATTGAGCGAGTGTTTAAGGTCTGTTTACAGGGAATGGGTAAACTTAAAAATGCACCAAGCGCTTCAGGTCCCACTCCAAGAATTGCACCCAAGGCTAAGAAATTTTTCAGAGCGGCAAAGTTATTACGTGAAATACAAACTCAAGGGGGACTTGATATTGCTTACCGAATTTTTGATGAAGAACCTCAACTGGTAATTTATATTTCAAAGGCATTTAAAAATTCCCAGCCTGCAAATCAGTTTGCTCGCATACTCAATACTACCGTGGGTAAATCGAGTTATGTCTTTAGCTCTCCAAGTATTAAAGATAAACAGTCTATTGATATAGTTACTCGGTCTTTATTAGGTGTTATGTTCTATTTGTCTCAGGCTATTGAAGTTCCTGAACAGGATGTTACGGAGGGGAAGGTTGCTGTAACTAAAACAGATCAGGGAGAAGTGTTCAATTGGGCTGAGATTACGGGGGAACTACTTCATATTTACAATAGTCCTAGTTCGCCAGATGATGCAAGTCTAAAGATTTTTTATAGAAATTATTGGTTTTATATAAACGATTCGGACCTGATATCTAAGTCTACCTTTTCTCTTTTAGCTCAGATATATGCATTACAGGCTGGGGAATGATGGTTAAAGTCCTAAGGCTCAAAACTCTTCTTCAGGGAGGTTAGGAAGTGAAAAATTTGTTGCTCCAATCAGGTTACTTTGCATTATGAATCCATGATTCCCTTCACGGATACCAGCTTTCTCATAAATAAAATTAAAAACTTCTTCAGCGCGGTCTGCATCAACAACAACATCTAATACATCCACCTCTATCCAACTATCATAATCACTTGCGTTCAAATTATGAGCGGAACTTCCTGTTCCCCGACAGTTTTTTACATTTCCTGTGCAAATGCCGGTTTCATCCTTTAAAAGCTTAATTAATGGAGCTCCCGTTCCATGCGGAAGATAACTTGTGATTAGCTTTGAGTTTGTATTTTTATCCATAGCTTAATGCTCCATATGTTTAAGGCGAGTCTATTTTGTTATCCTGCTGAAACATTAGCTAGAACTTCAGGTGGAATGTAAGTGGCCGCTTTTTCCAACGGAGTGATATAAGCGATTCCCATTCCAGGAGTATCTAATTTTCCAGCAAGATACATTCTCTCAAAAACTCTATCTACTTGCTCAGATGAAACGAGTATCTGTATTATTTCTTTTTCCACCTCAACAGCAACTCCCAAAATACCGAGTCGCTCTCTGATTCCCATCCCTTTACCATAATTAACTGTTGCACCTTGTGCTCCTGCTTCCCGGGCAGCCTCTATGATTGGTTCGGCTTCTCCACGTTGAACGATGCAGGTTATCAAAGCTACATCTTTAAGTACGGTTATTTCCCTTTGGGCCATTTTTATTATCCCCCTCCTTAATTTATATTAAGCTGCAGTTTGTTCTTTTTTTGATCCTCTTTGAACCCATAGTCCGGTAATTAATACCGAAACAATAGGACATATCGATGCCATTGAGAGAATACCAAAACCCTCAATCGCATCTACAGCATTTCCAAAACCCAACCCCATAGCTAAAACTAAAGGTACAGTAATCGGTCCTGTTGTAACACCGGCACTATCCCAAGCAACATTAACAAATTCTTCAGTGGAAAGAGCTGTTAGTACTATTCCTAGTGTATAGCCAATAATTACCATATAGGCAATAGGCCACTCAAATATTATCTTCATTACACCTAGAGACAATCCAAACCCGACGCCAATGGAAACCGCGAGCATTAAAGTATTTTTTTTGAAGGAGCCGTTAGTCAAAGTTTCAACGGTTTGACCTAAAGCGTTCAGAGCAGGCTCTGCTAGTGTGGCTCCGAACCCTAATAACCAGGCAAACATCCCGGCTATGAATATTCCAAGTGCATACGTGTATAAAGGAGATCCTGCAACGGCTTCAATTCCTTTGAATGCAGCTGGAACCATACTACCTGACTGTTCTCCCAATTTGGCTAGGCCGTAACTTAGACCTACATTAAAAATCATCATACCTGTCACACAGAGTATTAATCCATAAGTGAGAATTCCAGCCTCTTGCACCTTCTCTCTTAAGACAAGCTTGAGAACTAAAAATAGAAAAATTACCAGTGGTATGATTGCTTGGGCGCCTCCTTTTATTTCTGCCCATGGAGTTATTTCATGCCATGCAGGAGCAACTTCAATAGCGGAAGAGGCTGCCTGAGCCGCAGCGATTATAGCTTCCGGTGTGGTTACGGTCGAAACGTATACAGCAAGGCACAAAACAGCGATTATAGGGAAAAGGGATGCTAGGGTGACAATTCCAAATCCAGAAAGCGATGAATCCCCTTTGCCACCAGACGCCGCAATACCTATCCCAAGGGCAAGTACAAGAGGAACAGTTACTGGACCTGTCGTAACAGCTCCACAGTCCCAAGCA
>JAPYPM010000097.1 GCA_029937635.1 Nitrospinaceae bacterium | reverse complement strand
TTTGGAACAAGCTCACAGGTTCACGTATTCCCTTCGAAATTAATATCCACATAATTGATAGTTGTAATTTAGAATGCTCCTATTGCTATTCTAATTTTTACAAACGTGGCAATCCTTGGATTTCAGAGACACAGATTTTTAGGATTGTAGACGGGTTCAGAAAGTTGGGCGCGATAGAGTGCTCTTTGATTGGCGGAGAACCTCTTTTGCACCCTAAATTTTCTCAATTGGTTGACTATATTACAGATAAGGGAATGACATGTTCAACTATCACTAATGGATATATGGTTCCAAAGCTTATTGAATCTTTAAAAAAACTGGATATGGTTTGCGTTAGTTTGGATGGACCTCAGGAGATAAATGATATTACAAGAGGAGAGGGAAGCTTTCTTAAAGGGGCAGAAGCTCTTCAATGTTTAAAAGAAAATAACGTAAATCGTCAAATACGAGTCACTCTGCAAAAGAATAACCTTGGTTGCGTTGAAGAAATGTTTCAATTGTCAGTCAAGTATGGTGCCTGTCTAAATTTTGGTTTGTTGTTTCATCAAGCTTCGGATGACGGAACAGAGATGGCCTTGAGTGAAGATTTACCAGAAAATGAGGACTACCGAAAGGTTTTAAGGAAAATAGTTGATTTAAAAAAACGACACCCAAAAGTATTGATTAATTCTTTAAGAAATCTGAACAATGCTCTGAATTGGCCCACGACATTCTCTCAATATGAACTTAAGGCTGATGAAATTAAAAAATACCCTGATTTTGAAGCAATTCCCTGTCACGGGGGTAAAACCTTTGCTACTGTAGACACTAATGGAAAGTTGTATGCCTGTACTAACCAAATTGGGTATAACCCAGGGGCTCCAGATATTCTTGAAATGGAAGTGGATGCGGCTTGGAACAGTTTAAAAAGCCATAAATGTGAGGGATCATGTTTTTACGTATCTAGTGTAGAGAAAAACTTAATCTCTGAATTAAATTTTGATGCAATCACAAACTTTTTCAAAGTTAAACGCGTGAACTAACCTTTATTACTGCCTAAATTAAAGAGTTTTTTACTCGCGTTCTCATCATAGGAAAAAAATGAGTTTTTTCAACCTTGCAGTCTCTCGAATGAAAATTGTCGCCGGAATGGCTAGATACCATTACCTCGGTGAAAGAAGACCCGTTTTTGCGCATCTACTTTTAACCAACAGATGTAATTTGGATTGTCACTACTGTTTTGTTGACGTAAATACCATTTATAGCACTGACCTTGATCTTGATGAATGGAAAAAAACGGTTCTCGAACTTCGTGATCAAGGTTGTGTAGCGATTACTTTGATGGGCGGTGAGCCTTTGTTATTTAAAGGCCTTGATCAACTAGTTGATTATGCTAATTCGCTCGGGTTATCTATCGATCTGATTACTAATGGTATTGGGATAGAAAAACATTTCGCCACTGTATCAAAGATGAATTCTGTCATGGTATCGTTGGACGGCCCTCTCGAAGAAAATAATATTAATAGAGGAAAACGTTCTTTTGATTACGCCTGTAACGCCATAAAGGAACTTAAAAAGAAAAATGTTCCCGTTCGTATTAACTGCGTTGTGACGCGCCAAAATAAGGAGTGTCTGCCTTGGTTACTGGATTTTGCAGAACAAAACCGAGCACCTATAACATTCAACCTACCATCCGAATTTCCTCATGATGCCAAAGAGTTTGAGCAACAAATCATGCCTTCACCAAAGGATGTTAGGGAGTTTTATACGGAGCTCCTTGAGTACAAACTCAATGATCCCGTGAAAGGACCCTTGATTTTAGCTTCGGAAGAAACTCTGTCACATATTCTAGATTATCCCCTACCTTATCAGGAGATAGTTTGGCAAACTGAGAATGATGTGATGAATTCTAAAAACACCTGCCTCTTTGGACAAACGTGGATACACATTAACAGTAATGGAGATATCTACCCCTGTTCTCAACTGTGGAATAAACCTGAATCATTTCAACCCAAAAATGTAAGAAAGGATGGCGTAACTGCTGCTCTTAAAAACTCAAGTGATTTGAAATGTAAAACATGCTTTTGCTTAGCCCCATCTGAATGGAGACGAACTTTTACTTTCAAAGGCATGCTTGATGGAGCAAAAGTAACCGTGATGCAAGGTTTAAATAAATAAAGCTCTGTCTTCCTCTCTTTAAGTCCTTGTGAGAAAAGGTATGTTATCATTCAAAAGAAAACTACTTTGAAGAATTTCGACTTAGGCCCACTAAGTCAACGGCATCTCTCAAAATCTTAAATTCCAACACCAATGACAAATAAACTACAAGGGAAAACCGCTTTAATTACTGGCGCCTCCGAAGGAGTAGGAGAGGCAGTTGCAAAGCTTTTTGGTAAGCATAGGATGAGAGTAGGCCTAATTGCCCGTTCCGAGGAGAAACTAAAAGTAGTGGCTGAGAAAATAGAAAAAAATGGAGGTCACGCTTTGGTATTACCAGCAGACCTCAGAATCCGAGAGGACATAGAAAGGGTTATCGCTGAAACTAAACAAAAATTTGGATTTGTTGACTTTCTAATCAACAACGCTGGAATCGGCTTCAGAGGATTCTGGAATGATTTGTCTTTGGAATCGGACCTCGACACTGTGTCCGTAAATTACACCGCCCCCGTCATTTTAATTCGCCATCTTCTTCCCGATATGTTGAAAGAAAACAAAGGGCAAATTATCAATATAAATGCAATCGGCGGTTTATACGCAGCCCCCTACCAAGGTGCATATGGGGCTAGTAAATGCGCCCTTGTAGCCTATGCGGAAAGTTTAGCCTTTGAATTAGAAAATTCCAAAGTTAATATATCTACTATTTTCCCAGGCCCTATCGACACTGGGTTTTTGAGTAAAAAAAATTATGCCACTTATAAAGAAGCTCCAGACATCGTTTCCGCAGAATATATTGCTGAAAAAGTTATGTCTTTGATCGAAAAACCCAGGGAAAGACTGTTTATTGGATCAATTGTCAAGCTTCTGGCAACCAAAGTAGCTTTTTTTTATCCTCAATTTTTCAGGAAAATTATTGAGATGAAGAATACACCACCGGTGTGACTAAATAATCCCTTTTGATTAACTGATCATTCACGAAAGTCTGTAAATACTTTCGCTTGATGAAAAAAATTCTAAAATTTATCGGAAGGATAAAAATAAGGGAGGGGAACCGGATAAAAATTCGGTAAAAAACGTTCGCTTGTTTTTAAATCTTTTAGAATTTAAAAAAATTTATCCAAAATTAAAACATAAAATTTGTAACTGCATTGGCTAAAGCCTTCGGCTGTAGGCCGGTTATGACGCTTTGCTCAATGGTACCCAATTCCTTGCAGGCAACACAATCGAGATCGTCCTCCATCGCCTCCCAAGCAGCTTTAAATCCAACATCTCTAACATTTTTTCCAGTGCCCCATTTTTTAGTGCAAGGATAAGTATTTCCATCGGCACTGATGAAACATTGGTTTCTGCCTAATTTACAAGGATAAAAGCTGTCTTTAGGAACATTTGGCAGATCTTTTTTATATATAGTTGTTTGTCCGGGAAGGGGCCACTTCGATACATAGTCTACAGCCACGTCTGAGCTAACAATAGGATATCCTCTGGCTTTCATCTCTTCATAATCTTTGTAAAAGTTCAAGGCTTCTTCTTCTGA
This sequence comes from Nitrospinaceae bacterium, assembly GCA_029937635.1. Lineage (GTDB taxonomy): Bacteria > Nitrospinota > Nitrospinia > Nitrospinales > VA-1 > Nitromaritima. Next base: position 4,498 of record JAPYPM010000097.1, on the reverse strand, counting down.
AAGAAGATAATCGGGATCAAGTTTTTCAATCCCAGGTAACCCATTTTCTGAATAATTTAAGCCAACACCCATATCCTTGCAGTAGTTGACCAAAAAATCAAAAGACTCGCCCTGCATGGTTTTTTTGCAAAGAGTGGCATGGACTCTTACTTTTATTCCGTTATCTACAGCGCATTGGATTCCATCAATTATTTTTTCAAAAGATCCTTCCCCCCGAGCTTTATCGTTAGATTCCTTATTTCCGTCTAAGCTGATAGCAAGGTGGTCTATCTTTTTCAATGCGTTAATTCGTCTTTTTACAAAGTATCCGTTCGTGGTCAATTCAATAAACATCCCTTTACTGTGGATATAATCAATTATTTCCTCAATGTCATTCCTAATAAGGGGCTCACCACCTAAAATATTAACCCAACGGCACCCTGTATCGTATATCTGGTCAATCAAGTCTTTTAATTCATCTAAACTAAACTCTGGGATCTCTTTAACATTTAAAACATCTGCAGCGTAACAATAAAAGCACTCCAAGTTACAATATTTTGTGACTAGGAGGCTGACTCTAACTGGGGTGCGTTTTCCAGTAATCTTTTTTTTAATCAGACCATACATGGCCTTCCGACCATTGTATAAAGTTTTCAGCGTAGACAATATTATTCCCCTTGAAAAACCGTTTGCACGTTGTTAAACAACGACTACACCTTAACTCCATGCAGAACAACAGCATACATTAAATTATATCTTAAATAAAAACCTCTCCATAAAGATAACTACTCCCATGAACCTAGTGTCGGCAAAAACCTCTAAATTGTTCAGGTAAATAATACACTTTAATTCCTTGGTCTTTAAAATAATCACGCACTTCTTCTTCTCTTATACCCCCCTTAGGAACTAGGCCCCATTTACAACCAGCCTTAGCTAAGATTTCGGGTGCATCAGTAAAAGGGAAAAAAGCATCCGCAGCAAAAATTGATGATCGAGTATCATGACCGCCTTCCTGAGCTCTTTTTAAGGCTGTATCCGCAGCTATCGTAGTTGCGGGCCCTCCCCCTAATCCTATTAACTGGAGATCCTTGACTAAAGCAACTTCATTTCCACCCAAATTTGAACTCCATGCCGAAGCCCAAGCCAAAATGACTGAACTCAAATGATTTCTATCCGTCTGTTCATCTGCAAACTCAATATTACCAAAATCTAAGACATAGTTTAAAGGGGATTGTGTAAGAAAACCGCCTCGCACAGATCTAAAATCCCACGGATCATTTTTAATAAATGGTTGTTCTAACTGTTCATTTTTAAATATTTTTCTGTTTTTTTGTTTACCAAGCGATTTAACAGCGCCTTCGGAGAAAGAAGGAGCCGCAATTACATCTAACATCCACCTTCCATTTCCAAGCTTTTGTTTACGTTCCCTATCTTCTAAAAACATTTCTCCCATGTCATCATTCACATGAAAGTTACAAATTAATTCCCCCCCCCATATGGCAAGGGGGTTTCCCCAAAGAGCTTTTTTTATAGCTATATCGGGGGTCTCCCAATCCACCGAAAATCCGCAAGGATTCCCATGTTTTGCCGCAATCACGATAAAAGGTCTAGAGCTGAATTCTCTATTAAAGGCCTCACATATAATGCACATTGAGTGGAGAATGCTATCTAGATCGGCCAAATTTGTAAAACAAGGTGCTTCCCCACTCAATTGCTCAAAACGACTTAATGCAAGCAAATCGCCATGATTAATATTTTCAAATAAATTGCATGAAACTTGATATGGATTTTCACCATTTAACAGTGTTCGTGCATGCTTTCCTATTAGTCCCTCTCCCGCGAGACCATTCTGACGAAGAATATTTAAATAATGCTCAGAAATAACTGTATGGACTTTCGAAATCAATTGACTTTTTAATTCAGTGGAAATATTTCCAAATTCTTGTACTTCCCGAAGCACGGTCCACATATCATTTTTTGACATTACTGGAACCCGCCCCCCTTTTGCTGCAAGAGCAAGCAAAGCATGACCTCCAACGTCGTCGCCCTTTGTTAGTGGATAAGGAATATCAAAAACAATGTCAATGATATTGTCGAGTGAAGTTGAGGTAAGTGAAGCTTCAATTTTTGGATGTAGTGTGGGAGGAATTCCAAAGTCTTCGTTCACTCCAATAAATTGCTCAATTCTAGTCGATGGAATCCCAGCTTTTGAGAGTATTGAGTGAGTCTCCTGGGAACAGAGGATTTCCCAATTCAGCTCCTGAAATTCTCGAGCAAGCTTTTCTATTTCTGATGTGTCAAAAAGAGAGATTAAAATCCGCAAAGGATTGCCCTTATTTTTTCAAAGCTATACTTGGTTCCATTTGGATCGACCAAACTATTTTAGCGTCTCTATAAAAAGATGAAACTTCAATACCTTCCCTAGGATCGTCTTGTCTGGACTCGATTTTTTTTAGGACAGTAAACAGTTCATTCAAACTTCTGTAAAAGGGGTAACTTATATTAAATTTTTTGACCCATATTTCTTCTCCGGACTCGATTTTTCTAGGGCAATCGGGACTTGTTTTAATACAGCGGTATTTAAACTCTTCTTCTTCTTTCGCGACCTCATATTTAACCATTAGAGAAGTGTTGGGACAACATATGCCCGCAGAGTTTCTTTTCCCAGTCAAAAAACCAAGCTGTCCACCATTATAAAGCGTGTCAAGGTATGGAAAAGCTACGTGAAAAGATGTGAAGCATCTAATCCCTGCTATTTTTATTAAGTCGTCTATTAAGTAATCTTTTTCAAGCTCTATTGGATTATCAAATTCACCTTTAAAAAAAGTCATTTTGACTTTTGACACGTAACTATCACAAACTAAATCACTGACAAGAGGGTTCTCTTTTTTCTCAGTTACTTCTTTAGAGGGTGCATTAAATGAAACATGAGTCCGGTAATCGGGACACCCTGCAGTAAAATTATTATTAATAACATCCAGAAAAGGATAAACGGAGTTAAAAGCTGCAGGGCAAAGTTCATCGGTATGATCAAGATTGAAGTAAAAATTATCACCCTTTTTTATGTTTAAAGGACAACCCCCTCCTTCGCTGAGCACTTCAATATGTGTAGTTTTGTTAAATACTTCAACTGGCATAATTTTATTTGCTAACCAGTAAATCGCTACCTTTAAATATGCCCTTAAATTGAACTTGAGCCGTTTAGTATAAACCTTAAACTGAACACCATCAGAACCAACAGGACAATAAATAACGTGGTTTTGAGGATCTATTTTAAGTTGATTGGGTTCTTGGTTGAGATGTAATGCAAAAAGAGTAGGGTAGAGATTCATATAGGCTATGGGACACATGCCTTGACTGAAAATATTTATACTTTTGTCACCCGAAGATTTTTCATGATAACGACACCTGTTATCGTTAGCGTCATAAACTAATTTAAGTTGATGATCTTTCTCTTCAACCATTCTCGAGCAAATGGGATGTGTCACGACAATATTCGAACTTTCATTATAATGTTTTATTAAACAAAGTAGTTATAAGCACTTAAGCTCTTGAATTGTGCTGAAATAAAATAACTGGCAATTCTAAATTATTCCGTCAGAAGCAGAAAAGTTTTTTCAAAGGATTTCAATAATCCGAAAGCCACCCATCGCTTATGGTGTAGCAGTTTTTACAATCAGAAGGAACTTTATCTTCACGATCTAAGAGGCCTTGTCTTAAGCGCAACTTTTGCTGCGTATTAATTGCTAAAGAATTTTGTAAGGGCTCTCCTGAAAAAAGATTCCCATAAGAGTCGTCTCCTTGTGGATAATAATTACAACAAAGCCCACTATTCCCTTTTATATCTGAAACAACCGCAAACCATGGTTGTTTGCATGCTTTATCTGATGAAAAAATTTTTCTTTTTAGAGGATTGGGCCAATCAATTTGAAAATCCGGATACTTTATCTCCATTTGTTTTTTAAAAGAAAAATAAGCCTCACAATCATCATAAATTATATCTGATGTGTCATCATTAGATCGCTTCATAACTATCTGAAGCGTTATACCTCTAGCTCCTAAATTCTTGCTAAACTCGATACATCTTTCGATTTTTTCAGGGTTATTTTCTAGATCTTCTCTTAGTATTACTTTTGTAGTTCTTAAGAGTAAATTTGTTCTAAAATTTGCTAAGTCGGATGCTAAGTCGTCCATTGTCTCGTCGTAAAGAGACAAACTCTATAAGCTTAATCCAGTTTTTTCTAGTTCCTTTACACGTTTTTTTAACAAAAGTCCGTGCGTAACTAATGTTACAAAGCGTCCTTGTCCTCGAATCATCTTAATAATACTGGTTAAGTTTTTATTTAACATTGGCTCTCCGCCAGTCAAACCAACCATCATGACTCTCTTCAAAACAGGGAGAGAAAGTAATTTTCTTACGCTTTCGACATCACCCTAAGGTAACAAAACCTTTAATGACATGAGAGGATAACCTTTAAATTCGATGCTTTATCCCATTAAACTCCTCCCCAACCAAATC
>JAPYPM010000096.1 GCA_029937635.1 Nitrospinaceae bacterium | reverse complement strand
GCGACTGTTCCAGGCGCTATTTCAGCATTGACACATTGTATTTTGGGAAGTATCGCTGCTGGCTTATGCAGAATCCAGAAAACCTATAGCAGAAAAAATGTGTAAAGTCGGCTGCAAGTAAACTGACAGTTAATATCTGAACTTTAACAACTCAACTCATATGGTATATTTGCCGTTAACAATGGTGAAATCAAATAACCCAAGTACTGCTATTTTCGTCAGCTAAAAGTAATGAATAACTCGAAAAAAAATGAACCCACAGCAAGCACTGAATTAGAACTTTCAGTTAATGTGGAATTTCCAATTCACTCTCAGACCTCAATAGCAGATAAGCTCGTCTTACTAAAAGTGAGAAAGCTTTTGCAGGTCCTGCCCTCTTATTCTTACCTTGAAATTGGATCTTACTTAGGAGGTTCCTTGACTCCTTTTTTAAAAGACCCTCAATGTACAAGTATTTTATCGATTGATCAACGTGGAAGTCAGCCAGCCGACGAGCGTGGTCTAAAATATAATTACACTGGAGTAACGCATCAAACCATGATTGACAATTTAAATAAACATAATTTCAATGCCAGTAAACTTGAAACCTTTGATGGATCAGTCTCTGAATATAATGACAAAGACAATAAATTTAATTTAATGTTTGTTGACGGAGAACATACAGACTGGGCTTGTTTCAGAGACTTTATACACGGCATGAAATTACTAGCAGACGACTCTATAGTAGTATTCCACGATAGCAGCCTTATCTACAAATCTCTTAAAATCATCCAAGAGTACATGTTCGCGTCTGGGGAAATTTTCAAGTTTATAAAAATAAACGACTCCGAAATGTCCTGTTTATTTTTTAATAGATTTTCTTCTCTTGATCTTGATACAGTTTTTTCCTCTGAAAAAAACTTACCGAAATATTATGCTTCGTGTGAAAATACCTTATTTTTCACTAATGTAATGACAAAACTAACTGCCCCGTTACTTGCAAAATATCTCGTCATAAAAGCAACTCCAAAATTATTGACACCCTTGGCTCAAAAATTAAATCAACTATTCAAACCAACTCACCAAAAAACCTTATAATAATTAGCCACAAACCAAAGTCTCTCTTAAATACATCTTCTACAAAACTTTATCACCTAACTATAAAATCATATCCCAAGTAACAACTTCTTCTGCCAAAATTTTATTTTTTGCTTTTAGCCCTAAAACTTTTTCAAGGTCGGACGGAGAAATTCCTGAGCCTGGCCTTTTTAAACTGAACATCTCTGAAGTTAAAATCGTTTGTGATTCGATGTCTATCCGAGCAACTAAACTGCGCCGAGCGGATTCTTTCACAGACTCTTCTGAGTTTTGTACTTTTTTTCTTCCATCTCCGAGAATAATTTGAACCTCTAACGTAGCTTTTTTTAACGCCGCCAACTCGGATGGTTCCATTGAAATTTTCTGATCTACTCCCGGTAATTTTCGATCAATAGTAAAATGTTTTTCTATCATCACCGCCCCCAAAGATGCAGCTACGACAGCGGATAAGCTATCTGCAGTGTGATCGGACAACCCTATCGGAACTTTAAAGCGCATCTCCATTTCCTTTAGACAAGCAAGGTTCATCTCATGATGCTGTGAGGGATAATTCGAAACACAATGTAGTAAAATTATATTTTCATTACCATTGTATCGAATAGCCTTTAAAGCAGTTTCAATTTCCTCATTAGTTCCCATACCAGTTGAAAGAACGATCGGTAAACCTGCCTGTCCTACCTGCTTCAAAAATGGCAGATGAGTTAGATCACATGAAGCAACTTTAATTGCAGGCATTCCAAGGCTCACCAGCATATCAAGTGAACCTGCGTCGAAAGGCGTTGAAAACATAGGAACTTCTATCTCTTCAGCGTATTTAAATATAGTTTTATAATCTTTTCGGGATAGTTGGTAGCGTTGAAAAAATTCGTGTAAATATATTTCTTGGTTCGGCGAGTCTGGATCTTGCGCTTTGACTCTTTTAGAAACTAATTCACCGCCAATAAAGGTCTGCAGTTTGACAATATCAGCTCCATTCTGCGCTGCCGATTTTATCATTTTGCATGCTAAATCAATATTTCCATTATGGTTAAATCCTATTTCTGCAACAATAAGTGGCGCTTTATTGACTCCAATAGGTTTTCCGCAAAAGATAGTTTCATTTTCATCGTTCATAAATTCATTCCTAAAAAAAGTCTAGCAAAGCAAATGCACCTATAAAGTTCTTTTCGGCGCCTTGCTCTGACAGTTAACAACTTATAAGGCATCCGCATGAGAAAACCATTTAGCAATTGGATCTAAGGAGGGGATTTTTTCTGATATAAGGATCCTGTGTTCCTGCGTAAATGGTTTTATCCATGCAAGTAAAACAGTAAAAGCTATTAGATACACTACCGCGTTAAAAACAATATGATCTAAGACTAACCACGCTCCACCTTTTGCAATAAAACCTGCAGTGAGGGAAAAAAAGAAGCACTTTATAATTACTGGGAAAGCAGGCCCTATCTGCACTTCTTTCTGAACCACATAAAGTTGGCGTAAAACCATATAGACCATAACCAAACCTGTTGAGAATACAGCTCCTGTAACGCCATAAGTTGGTATAAGAATCAAGTTCAATAAAATATTTATCACACTACCCTCAATAGTAGAACTAAGAACTGTTTTCCTTTGATGTAAGATAAAAAGCGTAGATGAAGTTAGGTTCCACCCTAAAACTGTTTGTACCCAAGAAAAAAATACACACAGAGCAAATATAATTTTTGCACCTGCGTATGTTTCGCCAAATAAAAAAACCAATAGTTGCTCAGCATTAAAAAACACAAATATATATATAGGCGTTGTTAAGAATGCTGCCAGTCCAAGAATTTGGCACCAAAGCTTAGATAGACCAGCAACTGACTCTCTTGCATGTATTTCAGAAAGCATCGACAGTGCTAGTGGTCCTATTCCTGTCAAAACAAAAGCCAACATGGCCGCTATACTGGTGGCCAGATGATAGAAACCCACATCTGCATTACTAACCTGAAAAAAATTCATGAGTAAAACATCACTCTGAGTCATGAGTCCAAAGCTAAACAAACTCATTCCATAAGATGTTAGAGCTAATGGTTTCATTTCACCCCAATCCAAAGTTTCAGCCTTGCCTGTATAGTGAGTCCGCGATAGCCAAGCATAAACTAAAATATTTATTGCCGCGGAAAAAACATAGGCGTAAAGCACTCCAATAATCCCCAAACCCATAGTCACAAATAAAGACAACAAAATAAGGTTCACCGCGACGCTGGCCGTTTCAGTAATAGAAATCAATTTATAACGAAGTTGCGTCATAAAAAGAGTGCTTAAAAATGAGTTGGTAGTAAGCACTAAGAAGTATATGAGAGTAATAATACGGTATTGAAAGAGTTCCTGTTTATTAATAAATTCAATGTAATATGGAAAAACTAGATATAAAGAAGCACAGAGAATAGCAGCGGTTATGAGGCGAAATATTAACAGCCTCTTTATAAGGCACCGACCTAAATTACCACTTGCATCAATCGCATTAAGCTCTGGCAGATGTTTGTTTACGAGGGTTTCTATACCCATTGAATTTAGAAGACAAACAAAATTAGGTATTACTAAAAGGGCAGCATAAAGTCCCAAATCCTCTTTTCCGAGAGACCGAGTGACAACCACAGAAATTCCAAATAATAGAACTTGAGTGCAAATTTTTCCAAAAACACTCCAAGAAACATTAGAAATTAAACGCTGAAAGGAAGACAAGGATGACCAAGGGTTGGGTGAATAAATAAATTGAGGACTATAACAGTCAGGTTTTCATTGCTACGAATATATTATACACTATCCTTAATATTGATCTATTGAAACTACTATGGAGAAACACATTGAGCCAGACTTACAATGTTTTAATTGCCACTGAACTAAAAGGTATTAGTGAAGATGCTGAAAGGGAAATATGTGAACGTCTTGAAGAACATGGTCTCGAAAAAATACCAACATTAGTATCTACTTGGGAAATGAAATGTGAAGCAAATGATGAATCGGAAGCCAAAGATCAAGTGATCCAAATTGTCGTAAATGTTTGTCGAACTTATCCTTTTGAACTTCGTATGGTTGTACACGCCGGAACCTCTCAAATTATACGGAGAAAAAAAACATTCGAACCTTAAGTCTCGATAAACATCCTGTCTGTTAACAACAAGCACCTCCTAGGCTGCCTTAAAAAGGTATATCCCCCTCACTAGTTACTCTTTTATTCTCTATAAAACCAAAGTGAGGCTAGTTTTTAATTAGCCTCACTGCCAAGCACAAACCTCGCAATATGTGGTAATATATATTAAATAAATTTTACTATTTTTATAGTTAGGCTATTCCATATTTGCACGGGATACATAAAAGACTTTAAATGGTTATCTAGCCCAAATGAATATCATTTTAAACAGTTACTGTAATCTAAAATGTAATTACTGCTTCGCTGACGAGTACATGGAAGAGACTGTGAAGACTCCAGGAAAATCCATGGACTTTGATTACTTCGTCAACGAACTGCTCCCTAAAATAAAAAATACTCCGGTAATCAATTTTATGGGAGGGGAGCCTACTCTGCATCCACAATTCAATGATATTTTTAACCGAACAATTGAAGCTATGCCCGCTTACACTTCTTTAGGGTTATTCACAAATGGTCTAATGGGAGATAAAGTTCTGGACATGCTTCTGAATGTTATCGGACGCGATGGTGCACTTAAGAAAAAAATTACTTTTGCAGTTTTACTTAACTGGCAAACACTCGATAATATTTCTGAAAAAAATCATGATAGATGTCGAGAAGTCGCCGAAATGTTGATGCGTAAGAATGGGTATAGCGTCACCTTCAGCATTAACCTTTACTCAAAAGATCAAGACATAGAATCTCAATGCAAACAAATAGATGCAATTTATCAAAGCGTGGGGTTGCCAAAAGATCAACAATACCGAATTAGAGTGAGTCCGGCCTTCCCGATCGTAGGCGGAGAATCTAACATTTACTTGCCTATACGAGACTATCCAAAACTAGGCCGTAAAATGTTTCAACTCCTAAAAAAATTTCCACAGATGGCTTTCAGATTTGATTGTTCTTTCCCGCCTTGTTTTCTGGATGAGATAGAAGCAGATGAAACTGACCTTGTACAACGATTTTATTTTCATGGCTTTAAGCAGGTTCCAGAGTTACATGAATGGGAAAATCAAGACCTCTATTTTGGATGCGCGGATGGTAGTCCAATGGATATTGATTCAAAGGGGGATTGTTTTAACTGTTTTCCTTTTCACGAAATGCAATTAGGCAATGTTAGCGAATTCAAGGAAGTCAACTCTATTGCCACAGCTAGGATGGGTGCAAGGTTCTTAAACAACGTGTTTGAGAAAACAGAAGTCAAAGAACCATGTAAATCTTGTCCTCATTACATGGTTAGATGCTCAAGTGGTTGTTTTGCATATAACTTCGTTTAAGAAATAAATTGCTCTTCTACGCCTCTATCTTTTCATACACTAAGCAAAAAATAGAAAACCGATTTTACTCCCTTAATTAAAGAAATAGTATCAGCTTTTTTTTAAATAAAATGCTGCTTGGTCGCCACGAGAATCTTGGTTCAGTTGTTTTGCCTTCTTTCGAAATCTTTCCATTTGTACTTTACTGAAAATGGACCCCGAGGGGGACATGCCATAAGAACGATCCGAACGTAAAGAAATTCCTTCTTTATACTGCTCACTACCCCAGAATTGAAATTCATCGGAATCAGACACTATATCTTCAAGGTGAAATTTTTCCCTCATAGCAAGAGCCCTCAAACTTTTCAGACTATGCAAAAAAAAGTGACGCGGTGCGTCAAGTTGAACCCAATGGACTCCATAATTCTCCCAGGCAAAAGACGAAACCACCGGAACACGTATTAAACAACTGCCACCTGCCACTAATAGTTTCGAAACGGATTGAAGGACTTTCGATGGATCTTTCATGTGTTCAAATGAATGATGAAACATAATCAGATCCCATTCTCCCTCCACGTCATGAATTTCCTGACGAAAAATATGCAATCCATTTTTATATTCTATATCTTGATCGACATGAGGATCGACTCCCATCACATTGCAGAAACCAGCCTCTCGCAAAAGATAAAGAAGCATACCTGATCCGCATCCTACATCCAGAATTCTTGATCGTTTAGTCAAAGAAATGCGAGCTAATGCTTTCAAATCTTCTGGCGCAGGATAAAGTTTATCAATACATCGGCCTAGAAACCCCTTACCAAGAGCACCATAACTATCTCTTAGTCGGCGAGCCCATCTTTCAAGTGGATTGCGATAAAGGCGAGAAGGGTCGGAAGCAAAACTAAGATACCCTTTTGGATAATATTTAGATACCTCTTCAGGAAACTCAACTATTTGGAGGCACTCACACTCGACGCATTGAAAATATAAGAACTCTTCATTAAGCCCATACATCATCTCACGAGCGCAATAAAACGGATGATCGGCTTTAGTACCGCAAATTCGACAAAGCTTGCTTTCAACTCCATCAGGGTTGTTCATTAGCTTAGAGGGTAGGAAATTTGGCAGATCGCTCCCTAATATACCAAAATCACAAAATCCGGTCAGTTTTAAATTCGTTAGCGATTATTAACACATGATAACCCTGTTCAGTTTGGATGGGCCCGTATACTACGCCCTGATGTATATCATTTTTATTCAAGGCATTAGAAATAATGTCATGGAGTTCTCCATTCTCAAGCTTTTTAAATCCACCTCTTGGTGAACGCGGATCTTCCGGATTCCACCCCATCTCTACCCAGCCAAGATTGCCTCCATCATCTTTTGAACGACAACTACTATACTTAACTGCAAGTTTCATTAATAACTGGACTTGACCCACACCTGTTTTCGCGCCACCAATAGTTTCAACCAAAAGATCGGCTATTGCTTTTTTTGCTGTTTGAATATGTCTTACTTGAATTTGAAAAGAAGATCCTGCCATAATTAGTTTTTATACCTTCTCACATTTATGATATCGATAAGATGTAACTTCGGTAAAATTTAAATAAAAAAATTAGTCCCATCTGAAAGATCTATAATAAGCAAAATATTTATTATTTTCCACTATAGAACCAACTAAACCAAAAACATAACCAAAAATGAAAAACTCCCTCACATCTGTTATTCTTGCTTCTCAATCTCCAAGAAGGATTGAACTACTTAAAGCAATCATCAAAAATTTTCAAGTAATCTCTAGCAATATAGATGAGACTTGTAAATCAAATCTCTCGCCGGAAGAAAATGCCGTTTTTTTAAGTCGTAAGAAAGCAGCTTGGGTCGCAAAAGACCATCCTCATCATCTAGTCATTGGAGCGGATACTCTAGTAGTTCTTGGAAATGAAATCATCGGCAAACCTGTAGACGCTGAAGATGCTTGTCAAATCTTACACCGATTGAGCGGCCGAGAACATAAGGTTATCACCGGAGTTGCTATAATTCACTCAAAAACGATATCTTCTTTTAGCATCTCAAGAGTCCGAATTAAACATCTAACTCAAAGTGAGATCGTTTCTTATGTAGATTCTGGTGAACCAATGGATAAGGCAGGGGCTTATGCTATTCAAGGACAAGGATCATTTTTAGTTGAGGGTTATGATGGATCTTATTCAAATATTGTTGGTCTTCCAGTAGACATGCTTAAAATTCTTTTACAGAAATTTAATTTTTCTCTAGATAGTTTGCCTTGAATATTTTCTCTAATTAAAATCAACTTGACATTTATTTAGTTCTGTAAATCTAATAAATAAATTTAAAGAATATTTAACTTGATGCTGCTTCTTTTTCAACATAAAATTAACCATATATTTATTAAAAATTCTTCTCAAAACTATCAGTCACAAAAAAATGCAATCTAACCAGAAAATTCAAGGCTACTGCGAGAGGTGCAAGGGACCTGTTTTTTTGAATAATTCGGACGACCAATATGGGAATACCGTAGTAACTCTAAATTGCTGGAATGGCCATTACGCATGGATAAAAATTGAAGGCATTGAACAAGACCTTCCGAATGATAATAAAGTTCAAACGTCTAAAACTATTGTCAAAAGGATCAGTTTTTTTAAGCTTCCATGACTGAAAATCTCGGCAAACAATCAATTAAATCCTTGAGTAGATTTCTTTTTATTTGCCTCCTACTCGGATTTTTCTTTCCAGCTTATAGCC
>JAPYPM010000095.1 GCA_029937635.1 Nitrospinaceae bacterium | reverse complement strand
TCCCTCTAATACACGCCTATATCTAGGGCATAGTCGTTCTACCACTTTAGGTGAAGAAAAACTTCATAATCTCTTCTTTTGTGATGACCCTTTATAATATTTTTTTTAAATTTCCTATTTAACTAATTTAATTTTTAAGTGGTTTTTAGGTTTCTCCTTTAATTTGTTCTTGCTGAATGGCTATGCTAATCTTAATTATATTTTTTTCTTCCAATAGGCACACCTTCTAGTAAATATTTAAATGAATAAATTTTTTTCATCTTTATTTTTTAGCATTTTAGTTTGGTCCATTGCTGGTTGCCCTAGCCCTGGAAAGGTGAGTAAAAAAATGACTCGTTTATTTACTGCTAGCTTTACGATGCAAACAGGTGCTGAACCTTCTTATATGATCGCTGAGGATTTTAATAGAGATGGAGAGAAAGATTTAGTAGTCACAAACAGTGGTGGCAATACGCTGTCTTATTTTAAAGGAAAGGGAGATGGAACATTTAAAGATCAGATAATTATACGAACCGGAGAAGATCCTATTTGTGTTGTCGCTGCAGATTTTAATAATAATGGATACCTTGATCTTGCCGTGCTGAACTATAGAGATCAGACTATTAATATTTATTTTAATTCCCGGTTCGGAAACTTTAAGAAGACAAAAATAACTTTAAAGCCAGGGAAAATCCCCATCAATATGGTATCTGGAGACTTCAATAGAGATGGGATTCATGATCTTGCCATTACTATGCGTTATCACAAGGTAATGATTCTTTTGGGAAAGGGTAAGGGGCGTTTTAAGAACCCAGTACCGATTACAGTAAAAGGGCAGCCAACAGCTATTATTACAGGTGATTATGATAATAATAAGATTTTAGATATAGCTGTAGCATTGGCAGGATCAGGTAAAACAGGGATTCAGGTTTTGTGGGGAATAGGTGACGGCACTTTTAACTCCTCAAAAATTATTAAAGGGGGTGGGCAGCCACTGACACTTGCCAATATAGATGTCGACAATGATGATTATGATGACCTTGTCACATCAAGTAATGTTCTTCATTCAATGACTTTAATTCGGAATAATGGAGATAAGACATTCACTACTCTCAAGGATTTTGCTTCTGGTTCGTTCCCAAAGTTTGTAGCTGTTGCTGATTTTACAGGGGATGGTAGGTCTGATTTGGCGGTGTCTAATTCAACAGATGACCTAATAACTGTCTCCCTTGGGAGGGGTGATGGAACCTTTACTTGGCCGCCAATTGCTCATGTTGTGGATGAGCATCCGCAAGGAATCGCTTTACATGACTTTGATAACGATGGATTAATTGATATGGCTGTTGCATGCAGGGATAGGAATTTAGTTAATATTCTTTTAAAGCGGAACATAGTCAACCCTAAACCTGATAACCCAGTGCAATCTACTTCTAAAGTGAAAGAAGTTACATGACTATAAAATCTATGAAATAAAAATTTATCCCAAAGAGATAGCAGCTTCTTTTTTTTCTTCGATTACGAAAATATTTCCCTCTGGATAGACACCCAGAATAACTTTAGCTTCAATGAGTCGGGCAACATCCAGAACATTGCGATATCCCTCTAAATGGTTATTAGCCACTGGTAAAAAAACATAATCGTATTCTTTACTTTTAAGTTGTTCTATTAAATTGGCTTCGATAGTGTCGAGAGAGAAAAACCCGTCACCATAATTGTAAATATTTTTAATCCCTGTGTTAGATTTTAATTCTTCGGCTATCGTATTTTGTCCAAGTAAGTCTACGCGTGTTTTTCTAAATTGATTCATTGCTTCAATAATATTTTGAATCAACCATAGTCTTGCGCACCTTAAGATGAGAATATTTGAATTTTTTGGAATAGATTTGAGTGATTCATTTGCAGTTTTCATAAATGAAGAAGCATTCGCTTTTGCTTTGCCAAGATCAAAAGCAGCCAGCGCTTCACGTTGTTTTTCTTGAATTTGTTCTGAGCGATAATTAGGATATTCTACTACTACATGGCCATTACCATCAAATCCTTCATTAGTTAATTGGTTCTTTAACAAACCCTTTTCAATGCAGCTATTGTAAAAATCTGTACCCGGTTGCGGCGTATTAATCGAAACTTGAATTTCATGAATTAGACCCTTGCTTGCTAATTCATAAATTAAGTTTACAGTTTTCTGGTCTTCTTCAAGAGAAGAACCAAGCCCCCCAACACTTATAGTCGCATAAAACTGCATTTCTATGTCTTTACCAAAATTTAGAATAGACCTTAATTTTTTGAGGTCATGTTTTTTTCCAAGAGTCATTTGTTTTGCTACATGATCACTTCCTGTTTCAATACCAAAACGAATTTTATAATATCCGGCAGATTTCATTGCGACGAGTGCTTCTTCATCAAGTGAAAAATATTCACACATTGCTTCATACTTTAGGTTGTCTAGTCCAGTATTTTGTATTTCTTGAGCTAGTTCGATATTAAAATTTTTGTGAATATTATGTGTTTCTTCATCAAAAAAAACGCCTTCCATTTCCGGGTATTTTTCTTTCAAAAATTTAATTTCTTCGATAATGCTGCTAACACTTCGTGGTCGCCAGTTTAATTGATCGTAGTACAATGTTGCGGCTGCACAGAAATTACAACGCCTAGGACATCCACGCGATCCATACATTTGTATTTGTTTAAAACGGCAATTTGGTTCGTGGTAGTCAATTCTACGGATGTCATCATCTTCTGGAAATGGGAGGAGATTGATGTCCAGCAGTCCTCCTCTTGGGTTAGGGTAGACTCCAGGAATATTTTTTGGATTTTTACCTAACACTAAATCCAATACCGCAAATTCATATTCACCAATGCAGACAAAATCAGCCACCCTTAGAACTTCTTCTGGTTGTGCCATAGGGTGTTGGCCAGTCATGATTATTTTTGTATTAAATTCATTTTTAGCTGCTTTTGCTAACCGTAGGTCTTCACTAATTGTTCGAGTTGAACTTTCCATTACTAGCCAATCGGGTTTTTCCTTTTGCAGGTGCTCGAAGTATTGCTCGAAGTCCCAAGCATTTAAGACACCATCGAGAAACTTGATATCATGATTGGTGTCACGTTTAAGTAGAGAAGATGTGTAGGCTAATTCCCAGGGATAATATCCGCAATTGGTGAAATTTTTCACACCTAGTGACCATCGCGAGGGCACATGAACCATATGGTATCCGTTGGAATCTATGCCGACAGAGTTGGCAATTACAATTTTCATTTTTTGGCTTTCTTGTGATCAATAACTAAATTTTTTGATGAGCCTTGGGTGTAAGACTATGAATATTTTTTGTCTCTGTGTGTTGCGGAAAGGGTACCTTTTGCTTCCTGAGAGAGTGAATATTCTTTAGGGAGGTAAGTGCAAATACTTGACGGATAGCCCATTCCAACAAAATACCTAACGTGATAAATGTAAATAAAATAATAGTAGTAAATGCATTTACAATAAACCAGGTGAAAGAGGTTTTTTCGAGAAAGTATTTTTTAATTATTCCCCAGCCATTAAATTCAACAAATGTTCCTCGCGCATTATACCCTCTTATACTTTTTGACCCAGAAGCCCAGGCCAGACAATCAATGTTGGAATAGCCCATTCCGTGGTCAATATTATAAAGTGAAACTGCTAAATCAAATTTACCGGAACGCATTTCTTTAATGACCTTATTTTTTAAGCTGAGTATGCTCATTCGATTAGTATCTCCAGCAGAAATAATCGAATTAACATTAGAGTCGCGTTCTAGAACTTTTCGAGCGGATTCAGGGGCCAGGACAGCAATTTTTGAGTTTCGGAACTCACATTTTAAAGATTTAACTGTCGCATTGAATGTGTTAGTTGCGGACCGAATGAGAAGGATTTTTTTAGGTTTAGCGGGCTCTTCCATAAATTGAGATTTGTTTTTAGATTTAAAAAAATACCCCGAAGCGGAGCTTTTGCTCCGCTTCGTTCGTTACCGAAGATGTGATCGTCCCTGATCACCCGGGTTTTCCAAGTCAAATACCGTCCCTTCTATATTTACTGCTACCATTTTTTCAATTCCAATTCGTTTTGCGATAGCTTTAACATCAGCATATCCATTACCAGACATATTATGGTAAGGAATGACTCCTAAGGAGTATTTTCTATCGGATAAGTCTTTTAATAAAGGTTGGGGAAACAAATCATTATTAAAGTGTCCGTCTCCATATAGAAACACATCATCTACATAATCATTAGATTTCAGTTCCTTGGTTACAGTATTTTGTCCCAATACTGAAATTCGGCTATCCTTATATTGGCCATGAAGAGACCCTAAAATATCGTTCACTTGTTTCATGCGCGCAGTACGAAAAAGAAGAATTTCTCGCGTGGAGTTAATTTCAATCGATTGAAAGTTATCTTTTGCTGTAGATGTATAACGATTGTCAAACCCTTTTTCGTATAATTTTTCAGCTTCTCGAAAATTTTTCATAACCATCTCTGCTGGATATTGTGGATTGTCAACGACACAGTGGTTGCCGCCGTCAAAATGCTTCCAATCAACATTACGGAGATATCCTTTTTGTTTCATACGATTATAGAAAGGAGTTCCTGGTTGTGGTGTGCTTATAGAAAGCTGAAACCTCCACAATAATTGCCGGTCAAGCAAATCATTCATTAAGGCTAGAGTTTTTTTATCACAGTCATCAGTTGAGCCTTCACCGCCAAAAGTAAATGTTCCGTAAAACTTAAGTCCTATATTAGTTCCGTGTTCCATGAGTTGCTTGAGGCGTGGGACATTAAATTTTTTCATTAAATCCATACCCTGTGCGGCTTTTTCTCCAGCAGTTTCAATGCCAAGCCTTATCATGTAGTATCCAGCACCTTTCATGGCGTCGAGCACTTCTTCATCCATTGGCCATTGACCACACATGACATCATATTTTAAATCATCAAGTCCATTTTGGCGGATGGCTTTAGTCAGTTCGAGCATATATTTTTTGCTACCATTGTGGACTTCCTCGTCAAAGAAAATTCCTTCTAGTTGTGGGTATTTTTCCCTAAGAGTTTGTAACTCATAAACGACGTTTTGGGGGTCTCTTGATCGCCAGTTGGGGTGCGCATATGATATGTTTCCACATACGCAGAAGCTGCATGATAGAGGGCATCCACGTGAAGCATAGGCTTGAATCTCAAGGTATTCACTTGAGGGTTCGCCAGGTATTCCGTAAGAGAGACGAGAAACATCATCGTCTTCTGGCAACGGCAGTTTATTAACATCTAGGGGCATGCGTAAAGCATTAGGGTACAATCCTAAAATATCAGTTGGATTTTTACCCTGAAGAATCTCCAGGACTGTCAGCTCGTATTCGCGAAGCACTACATAATCAGCATATTCACTAACTTCTTTAGGAAAAGTAGTTGCATGTGGCCCACAGATGATAAATTTAGTACCAAATCTTTTTTTGAGTTCTTTTGCGAACCGGCTGTCAGCGTTAATAGTTCTAGTTGCGCAGTCCATAACCAAATAATCTGGACTAAATTCAGAGACTTTTTCAATAAAGGCATGATGATCTAGTTTGTCTAAGCACCCATCATAAAATTTCACTTCGTGGTCAGTATCACGTTTAAGAATAGAGGAGCAATAGGCCAGTTCCCATGGGTAGTAGGTAAAAATATTTAAATCTTTTGTGCTGTTAGTCCAACGACTTGGGGAGTGGATCATTGCATATCCGTCAGAATCAATACCAACAGAATTACAGATTGCAACCTTCATCAAAACCTCGCTTAGTTATGAGTTAATGTTTTTTGAGTTACGGTTTATCAACGTATTATAGAAATCATGAAGTACCTCAAGATATCCCTAAATATTGAATAGGGTTATCACTTCTAATAGACCTGGCAGAAATTTTGTGCTGATAGAGAGTCGGCAAAAAACAACCTCCAAATGGGCTATTAGAGTCTATGTCTCATAACGGTTAAAATCAAATAAAACTTAACAAACTTGTTTTAATGCCACGAATACTAAAGATTTATTTTATTTGTATTTAGAACAGTTTGCTATGGATAGTATTATTAAATTTGATACCTTAAGGTACAAATTAGCGGGGGAAAATATTTTAACTTTACTTCACTTTTGGGGATTGCAAGTATTGCTGGCTATTTAGATTTTTTTTACATTAAATTTGTTTCTATTTTTATTTTAAAGCATTTAGGATAATGAGCTATGAATGGTCAGGAAAAAGATATAGTTTCAAAAAATGACAAAAGTAGGTTTTTTTCCCGTCTAAAATTAGGACTCAAGAAAACCCGCGGTAGTTTGGCCAGTGGAGTTATGAGGGTCGTGAATGGCTCTACGAAATTCGGGCCTGAATTATGGGAGGAATTGGAAGAGGTCCTATTAGCCTCAGATATAGGTGTGCCGACAATGACTTGGGTTATGGGAGAGTTGAAAAAGGAGATGCAAGAATCAACTGTTGAAAAGAAAGAAGAAATCGTACAACTCCTGAAAGAACTTCTTTTTAATGCTTTAGAGGAAGTTCAGGTCGACACAGCATACCCATTAGAAGGTCCTTGTGTAGTTATGATGATTGGGGTTAATGGATCTGGAAAAACAACTACTATAGGCAAATTGGCCGCTAGATACAAAAGACAAGGAGAGTTGGTTATGGTTGCAGCTGGAGACACCTTTCGTGCGGCAGCAACTGAGCAACTTCAGGCTTGGGCTCAACGTATAGATATTCCGTGCGTGTATCAAAAAAAAGGGACCGACCCTTCGGCTGTAGCATATGACGCCGTTCAATCAGCTGTGGTAAAAAAAATGGATAGAATTTTCCTTGATACTGCAGGGCGTTTGCAAACTAATAAAAACCTAATGGAAGAATTAAAGAAAATAAAACGTGTTGTTAAAAAAGTTATCAATGAAGCGCCTCATGAAATTCTTCTGGTTCTTGATGCCTCGATAGGACAGAATAGCCTATCTCAGGCAAGGTTGTTTAATGAGGCACTGGATGTTGACGGAATTGTCATAACCAAGCTAGATGGCTCGTCCAAGGGTGGGGTTGTGTTTAGTATTGTACGAGAACTCAAACTCCCGGTGCGATTCATAGGTGTGGGTGAACAAATTGATGATTTGCAGCCTTTTGATCCAAGGTCGTTTGTTGAAGCTCTGTTTGATTAATATTTCTTGATTTGTGCTACTCTATCACCAGTTCTATTAAAGTTAAAAGGTGGACAAGTGTTAGTCAAATTTATCGATCACTCCCTTATTGATACCTTCTTCAAAGGATCCAGTTTCTTGGAATACTATTCTGCTCAGTAACAGGAGCCCTATCAAGTTTGGAATAGCCATCAGTGCATTCATTACGTCGGCAAAGTTCCATACAATTTCTAGTTCGAAAAGCGCACCCAAAAAAACAAAAAATACCCATGCATATCTATAAAGGTGAACCCATCTTTCTTTAAAAAGATATTCAAAACACTTTTCACCATAATATTCCCACGCCAGTATGGTAGAAAAACCAAAAGTGACTGCGCTTAAACTGACAATAATGTTTCCCCATTGGCTGGGCAAGTTAGTTGAAAAAGCCTGAATTGTTAGAGCGACCCCTGTTTCTCCTGAGACCCAAACGCCTGAGGAGCTTAAAGCCAATGCGGTAAGAGAACAAATAATCAACGTATCTAAAAAAGTTCCTGTCATTGAAACGAGGGCTTGTTTTTCTGGATGGTTGGTTCTTGCAGCAGCCGCAACAATAGGGGCACTTCCCATTCCGGATTCATTAGAAAAGAGCCCACGTGCTACACCAAAGCGCATGGTTTGCGCGAGGGTGGCTCCAGCAAACCCCCCAGTTGCTGCTGTCCCAGTAAAAGCATGTTCAAAGATCAATGCTATTCCAGAGCTTAGGTGAGATAAGTTGTTAAGTATTACAAAGGCGGCTCCAATAAAATATATTAAAACCATTAGAGGTACAAAAAAACTAGTGACGTTGGCAATCCTTTTTATTCCTCCTAGTACCACCATTCCTGTCAGAAAGGCTAATATGACACCAACCAAAAAATCATTGGTTCCTAGTGTTTTGGATAAGGAACTAGCTATTGTGTTAGATTGAATCATATTACCAATGCCGAACGCAGCTAAAGCACCAAATATGGCAAACAAGATACCAAGCCATTTTTGCTTTAAACCGAACTCAAGGTAATACATAGGGCCACCAGAAATTTCACCATGCTTATTTACGTCTCTATACTTGACAGCTAAAAAACCTTCAGCATACTTACTGGCCATTCCTACTAATCCAGTTACCCACATCCAAAAAATTGCTCCTGGTCCCCCCAAGGC
>JAPYPM010000094.1 GCA_029937635.1 Nitrospinaceae bacterium | reverse complement strand
GTGTTCTTAAACGAACGCCCGCATTTTTTTTAATCCCACTAGCAAAATTAAAGTCTCTGAGTTCTGGCGCTACACAGAAAGTGCATGAGGAGGGACATCCTCGAGAGGCGGATAGATACATGCTTCGTGTGAAGACACCTCGAATAGCATAAGGGGAAGCATTGGTGTAATAGTCCATATCAATGCCCTCATAGTCTGGGCACGAAATCGAATCTAATTCATAATCAAGGAGTTGCCGGTCCGTAATTACCTTTTTACCTGTTAAATCATCATAGAACCCAATACCCCTTAGCTCGCGAATACCTTTCCTAGAGCGAATTGCCAATACTAATTCATGTAAAGAAATTTCACCCTCTCCAAATACCACGAAATTAATATCAGAGTTTGGGCCTAAAAGGTCATCAGGGTAAAGTGTTGGGTGAATTCCGCCAGCCACAATTATTGCATTTGGTTTAACTTGTTTAATTCTTTTAGCTAGATGCTCAACTTCATCCACTTCAGGTGTGTAGCATGTTATGCCAATTACGTCTGTGTCTATTTCTGATATTTTTTTTATAGTTTGATCTTCAATTGTGTTGAGAAATTTATTTTTTTTTAAAAAGAAGGATTCGTCTCTAACAATCTCATTTTCCATGATGGAATCAACGATCTGTGTTTTGATCTCTTTTTGCTTTAGGTAGCCCGAAATATACATCAAGGCTAATGGAGGTCGATAATGATTCATCATTCGAGATGGAGGAGAAACTAAAACTACTGTTTTATCCTCGTTTGGAATTTTAGTGCTGGCTCCAACCATTATCATTTCAGTGGTATATTATTTAAAGGTTTAAAGATGAACGATATTCAGTAAGCTTCAAAAGAGCATGAACAAACTGAAACGGTATCTAACATTAATCAAGATACTACATTTTTTTAATATCATTCCAAATAAATTAACTTTCAAGACATTTAGGCTGAAAACTATTAAGCGATATAGACTTATCTCATTATGCTAAAAGATTTTGGGCTATGGCTTGAACGTATATCTCCTTGGCACGGTTGTTCCACTCCCACTCTTCATTTACTAATTGTAATGCTTCTAGGCTCATCGATTTATATTTAGAAGGACTAAAGAGAAGACTAATAATATTATCAGCAAACTCGTTTGAATCAAAGCAACTGGTTTTAAGCATTCCCTTTGGATAATAGGTTTTGAGCGAATTGAGATCAAATGAAACTCCAGGTAACCCCCAAGCCATAGCCTCTGCAGCCGCCATACCCCCACTGTCAAAAGTTGCTGGGTGTACGACTACGCGACTTTGTTTAAATATTTCAAATTTTTTTGGCCCGTCCAGAAACCCTCCTAAGTATATGTTTTTTGAAAGGCCAATTTTTTTGATTAGATTTTTAACCTCCTTATCCAATGGACCATTTCCGATCATTGCTAAGTGAGCTTGTGGGTTTTTTAGACAAACAATCTTCCAGATTTTAATAAGTTCTAAAACCCCCTTTTGATAGTGAAACCGTCCTACAAAACAAGCATCATAGAGTCTTTTATCTGGAGGAATAAAATTATTTGAATTTAGGTAATTTTTGGATGATATGGTATCTACCCCTCCACGAATTACAATAACACTCTCCTTAGATCTGATAGGTGTTATGAATCTATCTACATCGGGTTGACTTGTTACAAATACTATGTCGGCATATTTTCGGATAATATAATAGGCAGGTAGTTGGCCTATCCAATAGAGAAACCCAGTTAGAAAGTTTTTACCACAATAGGGGGAATTTTTTTGCCAGGGCTTCGGTGCAAAAAGGTAAAACCCTGCAATCCAAGTAATTTTTGGATTTCTTTTTTTGAGAATAAGTGCTGGAAATGAGTCCGGCCAGAAATCGGAAGAGGAAAAAATGATATCCCCTGCAACTGTTTTGACTGAAAAAGCATTAATTATACTATTAAGAGTACGATAAAGAATGTCTACCAAATAACCCCATCGACTAAAAAAATTAGAGGCCCAAACTTTTTGATTAATATTGCCTAATTCGTGACGTTTACAAATAGCAGAACCTTCTTTGGATAAAAATAGGGTGATATTTAGTTGTAGTTGCCACCTTTTCACAAGCTCAATAAAAATACGGTCACCCCCGCTTAAACCATTTCCTTGCATCCAATTTGCAATGACAAACAATTTTTTCATCGAGCGCTTAGTCCTTGTCAATTGATATGTTATTTTTAAGATAAAATATTATAAAAAATGAAGTGCGTTTTTAATTTTTACTTGACTGCAGATGTATGCTTCCTTCGAAAATGGCGAAGGAACAGTAATGTCAGACTGACGATTAAAACTGTGATGCTAGTAATCCCGCCGATATAAAATAGCCGTTGTGGCCAAAATTCCATCACTAGCTCAAAACTTAGAGTCCCATTTGGGTTTAGTCGGTAGAATATAGGTTCATTGTTGTTTAAAAAAGAAGAGTGACGAAGGAAATCCGAATTGATCCACCACCCATTGGTTTGTGCGTTAATACGCCAGTGAAGAAGGTTTGGCCATTCGATAATATTTCTGTTAAAGCCCTTTACTACCTTCCAACTATCCGTTTTGGTCTCCGTACAATTCTGTTTATTTTGGCTTTGTAAATTACAACCCATAGCAATATTCCCGGCAAACCAAGTTTCCCAAATTGGACCTGTGGGCAAATTTTCATTTTGGATGGTATTAAAAAACTTTTTAGAAATGAAACCAGTTTTTGGGATTTTCTGGTCTGACATGCTCTGGCCTACCCTTTTGATAAAATGATAAGGGTTTGTTAAAGAGGGTGGGTCTTGTTCGATATCTGTTATCCAATTATTTTTTAAAAAACCTTTCAAAGACTTTAGACTAACTTGAGTTTCTTCATTACCTTTAAAAACCTGATAAGAAGAAAGTATGTGCTGAGTTTTGATAGAATCAAAATTCTCTTCCTTATAAGACCATGGGACTATGTAAAGCCGCCAGTCCTGATGAAAAGATTCGTTGAAATTTAAAGGAAAGTTTCCACGTGCGTTATGGATGCGAATGCGATATTTAGCGGCATGAATTTTTCTTACTTCAATATTAGGAATAGTAATTGGTTTCTTTGTAGAAAGTAAATTAATACGGGATTGATTTGATTGATCAAGTAAGATTCCTTCAGTGAGTCGATATTTTAATAATATTTTTTGTAAAATTTTATTCTTATTTGGATTTTGTTTCGTGAAATAGACACCAGTATCTACAGAGAATTCTCGAAGGTTTGCAAGAGATGCTAATGTCTGCATCACGGACGGCGGGTCTTTGGGGTTAGCGAAGGATACAGACCCGTAGAGCTGGATAAAAATCAAAATTACTAGAGCAATAAAAAAAAATCGACTAAACATAGTGCCTTGTAATCAAGTCCAAGTTTTGTTTGGAATAATTCATTGTTGCGTAATTTCTGCAATCCATTTTTAACGCCATAAGTTTTTGTTTATCCATGTGTAGCATTTGGATAGTATTTTTTAAATTATCGTGGGTGGGTTCCAATAGTATAGAAATAGTTTTATTTAAGGCTTCTGATATGCCGCCGCGATTAGACCCTACTACAGGAATTCCACAGGAAACGGATTCCATTACTACCCGTCCAAGTCCTTCTTCATACTGAGAAGGGATACAAAAAACATCAGCACTATTATAATAAACTGGCAAATTATAATTTTGAACTTGCCCAAGAAATTTTATGTTGGTGTTTTGTTCAGATGCGCTATTTAAAAAAGACTCCAAAGGACCTGCCCCAATAAATAAGAATTGAATTTGATCTAATTCTCGAGCAATTTCTACTAGTAACTTAATTCCTTTGATCGGGATTAGCCGACCAACAAACAGAACGGTAAAGCGATCATCGACACCTATTTTTTTTCTAGATTCTTTTAAATTCATCGGTTTGAAGTGTTTTAGATCAACCCAATACCTATATTTTTTTAAACTGCTAACTTTAATAGCAGTTTGGTTGAATTGACGGTTCACAGCTTTTGAGACACCAAGAGTTACGTGCGCACTATTAAGAATCATCCGTATTAAAAAAGGGATTAATCCATGGTCATCTATATTGGTGTATATAGAATGCAAACTTATTATAAGACGTTTTTTAAAAACGACTTTTAAAATGACACCAATCGCCCCGGCATTAAGTCCTTGGGCATGAATTACGTCTATTTTTTTTGAGTTGGTAATCATAAATAATAGAGACCGAAAAAAAAGATATGGCGTGAGATATAAAAACCCTAAAAAAGGATGACTTTCCAAATTATGAAATAGGTTTTTTCCAAACCATCTATAGCGATTGATTTGGATATTATTTCCAAGGAGCTCATTTTTTTTCCATGAAGTATTTTCTGTTGTGAGGGGCGAGTAAGTTTGCACAAATATTCTATACCCCTGTTCATCAAGGATTGAAACCAAGTTATCAAGGTGAGTTTCAACTCCACCAATGTTAGGGCTAAAAAAGGGTGTTAAAATTAACACCCCTTTTTTATTTTTATGCATCAAAAATTTTTTCTCAAAAAATTGAATTCCATAAAAAATTTATCAAATAGATCCTAAGTGTTTAAAGGGGTTTTGTTGATAAATAAATCTATTTAACTCTTTTTAAAACGCACTAAAAAAAATAATACTAAACACCCGTTTTTTTTAAGAGTCGGGTATAATGAGTTGATGCACAGTTATCATGATAAGCTTCAGTGCCTATAAGATTAAGCCTATAAAAGTTATTAAGATTGACTCCCCCTGTTTACCTTAGTTTATGAAAATTCCTTCGCAAAAAATTAAGTCCTATCAAAATTTTTAGCAAATAGACTCCAGGAATCAAGAGAGGTTTTTGTAATAAACGCCACCACTTTCCTCTTTCTAAAAAAACACCGAAAAATCGATACCAAATTCCAGTCTGTTTTCGGACGTCAGGATCTTTTGCTCCCCACTTTGCAACGTAGTTATCTATGCTTTTAGAGTAATACTTTTTTTTAGCAAGATATATTTTTATATCAAACTCTGACTCGTTGTGGAAAATAGAATTCCATTTTTCATTAGGATCAACCCCTCGTTTAATAATAAAATTTTTATTCTTCCACGAATTTTCTCCAAGATAGTTTGAAGAAGTAGGGAGTAGTCCAATTTTTCCAATTTGTTTTATTTTTTTATCGATATCCCAGTCTTCGGGTCCGCTCATTGTTTCGTCAAATCCGCCCACTTCAACAAAAATAGATTTTTTAAAAAAACGAGCGCCGTCAACCACCGTACCATTATAAAAAGAGCGTTCAAATCGTCGAACACGAGTAAAATATTTTGTTCCTAGAACGAACTCCGGAATATGTAGCGCAACACAATCTTCATTTTCAACCATGGAGACACAAGCTTCTATTGCCTTAGGTCCAAGAATCATGTCAGCGTCCAAAAACATAACGTATTTTCCACAAGCAATTTTTACCATTCCGTAGTTGCGTTGTGTTGATCTTTCTAGACCTTTGTTAAATACTTTGTCAGTGAACTTTAATGCAATTTCGAAGGTTTTGTCAGTGGAATTATTGTCAACAACGATAACTTCTATATTGGGATAGGTCTGTTCGGTTATAGAGATTAGACAGTTTTCTATATTATTCTCTTCATTTTTTGTAGTGATAACTATTGATACAAGCGGGTGCGTCATTAGCGTTGTTGGTTTGATCTAGGAGTTATAGGAGTAGTTACTTTATTACTTTATTTTTCTGTTGTTTAGTTAGGTTGAAAATGTGCTGTCTTACTCTCCGAATTGCTCGGATGCCGTAAGTAAATAAAAACTGCCAATCTCTTTTCTTGAACTTAAATAGAAACTGAATTTGTTTAAAAATAAATTTTGGGTGAAAAGCAATGCCGTAAATATTTCGAATCGCATCGTAATAGTCGTTATGGGGAATGGGTGTTTTGACAATAAGTTTACTCATGTCAAAATCATCATAATCATTAGTTAAAAGCATCTTTTGGTCTATGCACTCTTGATGGTATGGCGTGAAATCTATGGGAGTGCATATAGTTACTTGAAGAGTTCGGGCTAAGCCTTCAAACATAAATCGTTTTACAGTATCGATAGTTGTATTCAACTGTTCTCGAGTTTGCCAAAAATATCCGACCATTATGGTTAGGTGAGGGAAAAGCCCATATTTGGTGTATAACTTTAAATTTTGTTCCGAATCTTTTGGCCCGTAACCCTTGTTAAGGCGATTGAGGGTTTCTTCGTCAGCAGCTTCTAAGCCCACAAGAACAAAACGGAAGTTAGCTTTAGCCAAAAGGGCAATAGTATCTTCCTCTAGATACCCAAACCGAGTGTTGAAGCCAAAATAACAATCCTTTTTGTTCAGGCCTCGATCGATGATACCTTGCGCAAATTCTCTGGCTTCAGCCCCTCGATACCACACCCCAGAGTCGTCAAATATTTCGCGAGCACCATAATCCTCGATCAATTTTTGGTACTCATCAAGACTTTTTTGAACTGATCTCATTGAAAATGTCAAATCGGGCCCATTGTATCGGCAAAACGAGCATTTCCCAAACATACAGTCTCTGACAACGCTGGTCGCGTAGGTTCCTGGTGTCTGCAGGAAGTTTCCATTTTCATAGGCGTAGTTTTTCCATTGAACTAAATCGCGATCAACATCAGGTGAGAGATCAAGTGTTTCAATTTGTTTAAAGTTTCCTGTATCATGAAAATTATTTTCATCAATCCTAATAACAAGACCTTCTATTGGACAGTTTTCTCTCCATTGAGAATTTTCGTCAATGTAGGGAATTAATTTTTGTAGGACAAAATCAATGTGGTTACTCCTTAAAACCACATCGGCGTAGCTTCTTCTAAGGGTCTCCTGTGGTTTTCTCATTGAATGATAACCTGTCATTATAACTGTGCAATGTGGAAGGTCTGATTTTATTTTGTTTACTATGTTCCAATAAAACTTCATGACAGGAGTGGTACTCTCAAATATAATTACATCTGGAGATGCTTCAATTAAGTCAAGATACCAGCAGTCAAAGGTTTTGAGTTGAGAGTTTCCATCATCCCAAAAAACGTTGTAGCCCATGTCTCGAAGCCAGGTTGCTGCTTGCCCTTGAATAATAGGCAAAAGATACGTCGGTTTCATAAAGAACTGGACGTTTCTATTTTGTGAGACCATGGCCTTTTGGCCATCTGAATTTATAATGGGTGGATAGGAGAATGCGATTTTCATAACACAATTTTTTTAAGACATGGTAAGTAAACATCGACTTTAAAATAAAAGTTCAAAAAAAAGCCTCTGTGAAAATATGGTTTCCTGAAACTTTTTTTTTGCGAAGTATTACATATGCCTCTTGTATCATTTTCTGGTTTCCGCAAATATAAAAAATACTTTTAGTATCAATTGGTATTTCAGGAAGATAGGCAGTGAGTCTACCATGGAACCCTGCCCACTTTTCTCGGCTTATACAAGTCGTTATTTTTAAGGGATGGTATTCATCGTAATCGTAGCGTTCGTTTAAGGAACGAATTCCGTTGATAATTTGATAATCTAGGTTTGGGTGACTTCTGATGAATGAATGAAAAGGAGCAATCCCAGTGCCGGTACATATGAAATAGAATTTAACCTGTTTTATTTTTATAGGATCAATCACAAATGATCCGTAGGGTCCATGCAGATTAATTTCTTCTCCTAAGGTCACTTGGCGTAAGGAAGGGGAAACGATTCCCTCTTTTATCTCCTTAACAAGAAACTCTAAACAGCTATCATTTTCTCCTGAATAAATGGAATACTCACGATTGACCCCACTATTTTTGAGCCCTAAGTTGAAGCATTGCCCGGCCTTAAAAGATACTTTTTTTCTTTCTATACGCAGAACATAGGCGGTAGCTGTCAGGTTTCTAATTTCTAATACTTTATGCAACACTGAAATATATCAAACTAGTTCGCCGAAAAATCTTGAGAGTAAAGATTTATCTGCCTAGTTTGCTTTTTAAATTTTTAGTAGCAAAGCCTTGGACAAACTTGATGCCATACCATATATGAGATAGTAAAATATAAGGTATTGTAGCAAATGCCACAAGGGTACTTTCATAACGGCATATTTGTTTCAAAGAGATAGCTAAAGTTGCCAAGTAGAAGGCCCAACCTCCTAGGTAAAGTATGTATATTGAGTGTGATAAAGTGGATAAAAATGCCCCGGTTAGAATAAACATAACCCACAGAGTAGGGATAAAGTATATGACTCTGCGAGAGGTTTCTGGGAATTGGCTAGCGAAATGTCCTCTGTGTAAACCGTAATTTCCTACCTGATATAGGTGCTTAAGCAATTCACTAC
>JAPYPM010000093.1 GCA_029937635.1 Nitrospinaceae bacterium | reverse complement strand
ATTTCATCATTCCCGAGATTCTTAAAACCACCTCTTGGCGAACTCGGATCTTCCGGATTCCACCCCATCTCGACCCAACCAAGATTACCGCCGTCATTTTTTGAGTGGCAGCTGCTATATTTTTCAGAAAGTTTCATCAATAACTGGACTTGCGCTACACCTGACTTAGCCTCTCCAATCGTCTCAGCCAATAGGTTGGCTACTTTTTTACTAGCAACCTGAATATGTCTAACCTGAATTTGAAAAGAAGAACCAGCCATAGTTAAATTTTAAACCTTTTCAGTTGATGTTTTTGTTAAAATACAAATCCGACCAAATCCAAGACTTGTTTTTTTTGAAACAGTCGAATGATACATCATAATTAAAATAATTTATATTTTCCAGCACAGAACTAAATAATCTCAAAATATAATCGAAAGTGGTCTCTCAAAAAATACCCGTCATCCTTGCCTCTCAATCTCCAAGAAGGATTGAACTACTTAAAACCATCATTGAAAATTTTCTTATAATCCCTAGCAATACAGATGAGGTTTGCGACATAAATCTCTCTCCAGAAGAAAATGCAATAATGTTGGGTCGAAATAAGGCCACTTGCGTCGCAAAACATCATCCGAATAGTTTAGTCATTGGTGCCGATACCATGGTCGTTTTTAAAAAAAAAATACTCGGCAAACCCACTGACATCGAAAATGCTCGACAAATATTGAGACAATTGAGTGGCCAAGAACACGAAGTCATTACGGGCATTACCTTAGTCCATTCGCAAATTTTATCTGCTTACCAAATTTCTCGCGTTCGTATGAAGAATCTGAATTCAAAAGATATTAATTCTTATGTCGAATCAGGCGAACCCATGGATAAGGCAGGAGCTTATGCAATTCAAGGAGAAGGATCTTTTTTGGTTGAAAGTTATAGCGGATCATACACAAATATTATTGGGCTACCAATGGAATTACTTGCAAATCTTTTGCAGAAATTAAATTTTTCTATTTAAATCACGCCCCAAATAATTTACTTCATTAAAATAAGTTTGACTCTCACCTAAATTTACTTAATTAAAAAAAGCACACAGGGCATATTTCGCTTGCCGTAGGTTCTATTTCAACATAAAATTGTTATTATATTTTAAGTACTTCTTTCATTTAAATTTTTTATTTAAGCATTTTTTTATTATGTATAAGGAACCTACTCATAAAATTCATGGCTACTGCAAAAAATGTGAGGCACCGGTCTTTCTAAATAGCACTGACGACCAATATGGGAATTCGGTTACCACTCTAAATTGCTGGAACGGACACTACGCATGGATTAACATTGAAGGAATTGAGTCTAGCCTACCTGTTGAAAATAAAGTTCGAACAGCTGCATCTCTCGTTGAAAGGATCAGTTTTTTCAATCTTTCATGAATGAACACCCCAGAATAAAATTAAACAAATTCATAAGCTGCCTCTTCTTTACTTTCTGCATACTTTATTTCCCCGGATCAACATACGCTCAGTCCAACCCAATACCACCTATTGGAATGGTTTTTATCCCTGAAGGATATTTTCCTATGGGGAACTCTTCTGGAAAGGATGACGAAAAACCTCTTCATTTTGTCTACACGAAAGCATTTTTTATTGACAAACATGAAGTCAGCAATGCTAAGTATAGGAAATTCATTGAAGCTACTGGTTACACAAAACCCGCATTCTGGGAAGATAAAACCCTTAATTTACCGACCCACCCGGTCGTCGGTGTTAGCTGGCGAGATTCGATGGCTTACGCAAAGTGGAAAGGGCATCGACTACCAACAGAGGCTGAATGGGAAAAATCTGCCCGAGGAGATGACAACAGGCTATGGCCTTGGGGTCGAAAATTTGATAAAGGTTTTTTGTTCTATTATGTCAACGTCTTTGGCGAAGATGACAATTACAAAAAAACTGCCCCGGTCAATTATTACGAATCAGGGGCAAGCCCATTTGGATTAATGAATATGTCCGGTAATGTTTGGGAATGGTGTCTCGACTGGTATGACAAAAATTTTTATCACATCAGCCCAGAACTAAACCCTAAGGGGCCATTGAGCAAAGGAACCTATAAAGTACTGCGTGGAGGATCTTACCTAAATAGTATTGATGGCGTCCAAGTCGTTAGACGGTCGCGCAACCGTCCTCACATTAAAAACGAAATCTATGGGTTTCGCACTGTACTCCCAATACAGTGACTGAGCAACCCAACAAACGGGCTATCGTTTCTTGGGCATTTTACGACTTCGCCAACACTATTTTTTCAATGAATGTGATCTCGCTTTATTTTGCCTTATGGGTCACAGTCGATCACGGTGGACAGGATATTTTTTATAGTATAGCTCTTTCTGGTTCTATGTTGGCTGTTGCTATTAGCGCGCCAGTTTTTGGCACAATATCAGATCAAACTGGAAGACGACGTTTACCCTTAATTCTCCTTACTATTATCTCTGTTTTAGCCACTGCACTCATAGGAGAGGCTAGTCAATTATGGATGGGATTACTTCTCTTTGTTATTGCTAATTATTGTTATCAGTCAGCACTTGTTTTTTACAATGGCATGCTTCCCAGTGTTGCCCTCCAGTCAAATGTTGGGGTGGTTTCAGGGTATGGAGTAGCGTTTGGTTATATGGGTTCTATCGCAGGTCTCCTCTTAGTCGAGCCATTTGTAGAAGATAGCGGTAGATCAGCTGCATTTCTTCCTACAGCAGCCCTGTTTCTCCTTTTTGCGATCCCCTGTTTTCTATTCGTCAAAGACCCTAACCCCAAACCTTTATATATAAATGTCCTTCAATCTTTTCTAATTTTAAAAAAAACAATTACAAACAGCTCTGATAACCATGTTTTGTTAAAATTTTTTATAGTCCATTTCCTTATTCTTGATGTTGTTAACACGATTATTGCCTTCATGTCAGTATACGCAAACAAAGTGATTGGATTTGATGGACAGCAAATAACTAATTTTTTAATTATTTCAACCATTTTTGCAATGCTAGGCTCCTTAGTAATCGGTTGGTTGGTCAAACATAGAGGAACTATCTTTTCTTATAGTTTTGTTTTATGGCTTTGGCTAGTAGCGCTAACCCTAATAGTCATTAGTCCAGGAGAGTCCTTATTCTGGGTGGTTGGTCCTTTAGCCGGAGTAGGAATGGGAGGGGTATGGGTTACCAGCCGGGCTATCGTCGTAGAACTATCTCCTCCTGAAAAAATAGGAGAGTTTTTTGGTATTTATAGTCTAGCAGGAAAAATGGCTTCGGTTGTAGGCCCTTTACTTTGGGGAAGCGTTGTATGGATATTTCAAGACACTCAAACCTTAAAGTATAGAGCCGCTGTTGGTTCTCTTCTTTTGGTTACTATGGTTACAATATTTTTTTTCAATACATTAAAAAAACAAATCAAAACTGCCCAAACCTTCGGTTGAGCAACAAAAATTTCCATTAAAAATAGTAAAAAATAAACCGGTTGACAACTCTAACAACCCTAGATAACGTGAACTTATAGCAAGTAAATTAAACTCACTAAAACAACTAGATCTCATGCCTATTCTACCTAGCAATAAAACTATCTCTATTAGTTTATTTTATTTTTTCATCTCTGCTTCAGTAGTTACCTTTGCAATCGCTCATTCTGGGCATACACATGAAGAAAAACTGCGTATATCTATACCTGATGTTGTCGCAAAGGTTAACGATCAAGATATTCTTAGCAATGATATTCTCAAAAATTTGAGAAAAACACTAAAAAAATTCAAAGACCGAGGTATCCCGCTTAGCATTGAAGAAGAAAAAATTACGGCAAAAAAATTAATAGCAGATCAAATTGGCCAAACTTTATTATTGCAAAAAGGAAAAGAACTAGGTGCAAAGATTACTGATAGTATTATTGCAAAGCAAATAAAAAAAATTAAATCCTCTTATAAATCAGATGCTATTTTTGAACATGAACTAAAAAATCAAAAGTTAACCTTTGAGCAATTTAAAAAAAATCTCAAAGTTGATCTTGTGATGCAACATGTAATTGATCGAGAAATCAAACCCAACATCAAAATCAACGAGAAAGAAATCAAATCATTTTACGAAAAAAATAAAGGTAACTTCATTACAGAAAAAAAAGCGCGAGCAAGCGTTATCCTTATTAAGGCTAAACAGGGAGACACGAAAGCTGAAAAATCTGCTCGGCAAAAAATTAAATCTATTTTAGACAACATAAAAAACGGTTCTAGTTTCAGCGAAATGGCTATTAAGCATTCGGAAGACAGTCTAGCTTCAAAAGGTGGTGACCTTGGCTATTTTGCTAAAAATCAGATTTTTGGGGCTTTTAGTGAAAGGGCGTTCAATATGAAGGTAAACGAAGTCAGCCCCATTTTTAAAACTGGTCTCGGATTACACCTATTAAAACTAACCGACGTCAAAAAAGGCAAAACGATGGCCCTTGATAAAGCAAAAACTAGAATAGAAAATATAATTAGAAAGAAAAAGGTGGGGAACGCTACTCGCAACTATGTGGAATCGCTGAAACAAAAATCAAAGATAAAAATGTATTTCTAAATTAAAACTCAAAAAAATTTATAATTTTATTTTACCGTAAACACCCAACATAACCAGACGGAGAAACTGTTTCCTTTTACCTAGCATTTTCAGCAATCAAGGCTAAAATTCTCACCATCCTAAACTATTTTTTGTTTTCCTTTTTCGCGCTAGGTTTTTTGCTTTCAATCTGACTGAGCTTACGTTTTACAATTTTCCCTTTGTCATTTTTAAAATCTACTTTTAAATAAACCGAACTTGGATAAAGTTTGAATACCAAAGCATCTTTTTTCTTCCCAGCAAAGTCAATTTTAATTTTATCTCCTGCTTTCATCTCTCACTCCTGTTTATACTGCGACCCTAATTAGAGGCGAGCCAGCTCGACCTACCTAATCAAGTTTTAAATTATTAAGAGTGCGTAAGATTAATTTAAAATCGACAGAGAGTCAATGGTTTCTTCAGAAGAACTGTAATGTAGAGTTTGGTTCAAGTCTATTCTCTGGTACAATTTAAAAAATTTAATAAATTTCTTATGACCCCCCCTAAAACCTATTCGGCTAAATTATTTACAGATCAGAAACCCGATTTTGCATATGCAGAGGTAGTGTTTAACTTACCTCTTAAAGATGTCTTCACCTATGAAATCCCCCCACATTTTAGAGGAATAGTTAAAAAAGGAATGCGAGTATTTGTTCCATTTGGCCGTCGACGACTCACTGGGTATGTTATTGGTATATCAAACCACAATGAAAAGAATATTAAATTAAAAAAAATTGAAGAAGTCCCGGACTTAGAACCAGTTATTTCTAAAGAACTTCTTTCTCTAACCCGTTGGATTGCTGACTACTATCATTCTTCCTGGGGTGAAGCTATTAAAGCTGCTCTACCCGCAGGTCTTGATGATACAAGTCTTGATAAACTTTACCTAACAGAACAGGGGATAACAGCTATCATAGAAGATAAGCAGTCCACCCTATCTACTTATATCCTTCAAACTTTACATTCAAAAAAAAGCTTAACCTCAAAACAACTAGAGCGTTGCCTTAAAAAAAAATACAGCCCCAGTTCTCTAGCAAAACTAAAGCGGGATGGACTGGTAGGGACAGGAAATAAAATTAAACGTAGCTCTTTGAGATACGAATATGAAAAGAACGTTCATTTGGCAAAAAATTTACCTAAACAACAAGAAATTGAAAAACTGCTGAAGCGTAGTCCAAAGCAACGAGAAACTTATGAATATATCTGCAGAGGCCCAATCACTATTTCTGTTTTAAAAAAAAAAATACCAGGTTCTTCGCAATCCATTAAAAGCCTTCTTGAGAAAAAACTTATTGAAACATCCACCAGGAAAAATGAAAAAGGATCAATATCATTGGATCTATATACAGAATGGACCGCCGAAAGCCCGCCCCAGCTAAATAAAGAGCAAGATATATGCTATAAGAAACTCAAAAGAACGATCGAAAATTCTATTTTCAAACCTTTCCTATTGCATGGAATTACCGGAAGTGGAAAAACGGAGATCTATCTTCGTTGCATCCAACTCGTACTCAATTTAAACAAATCTGCCGTAATGGTAGTCCCTGAAATTTCTCTAACTCCACAAACTGTTGAACGGTTCCGTAAGCGTTTTGGCAATCAAGTTGCAGTTCTTCATAGTGGATTGACGCAAAAAGAACGTTTTATTGAATGGAAAAAAATTCGTGATGAAAAGGTATCTATTGCCGTAGGAGCTCGTTCTGCTATCTTTGCACCGTTTAAGCATCTAGGTATTATTGTAATTGATGAAGAGCATGACACATCTTATAAACAGGATTCATGCCCACGATATCATGCAAGGGATAGTGCCATAGTAAGAGCACAGAAACAAAACGCCGTCGTACTGCTTGGGTCAGCAACTCCTTCGCTTGAATCTATTAAAAATGTCGAAAAAGGGAAATATCATTACCTTTCCCTTAAGAGTCGGGTTCACAACAGACTGCTTCCTATTGTCAAAGTCATAAACATGAAGCAGGAAATGGATTTAAAAAAAAATTTTTCCATTTTTTCTATCGCTCTTAAAAAAGCTATTTCTGAACGGATAACACGAAGAGAACAAATATTTTTATTTCTTAATAGAAGAGGAACCGCAGGCTATGTTTCTTGCAAAGAATGCTCCTTTGCCTTCGAATGCCCTCATTGCACTGTAACCCTTACTTTTCATGGTAAAAGAAATTTTTTACTATGCCACTACTGTAATTTTACTACTCGCAAACCTGAGTTTTGTGCGGAATGCGGAGGACCAGTTATTCGGTTCAGTGGATTTGGCACACAAAAGCTTGAAGAGGAAGCAAAAAAACTTTTTCCACAAGCCCGGATTGACCGACTTGACAGAGACACCGTAAAAGGACGGGAGTCATTTGAATCAGTCCACCGGAAAATGAACTCAGGAGAAATTGATATCCTTATTGGGACTCAAATGATAACGAAAGGACATGACTTTCCTAACGTCACTTTAGTCGGTGTCATCTACGCAGACATTTCATTGAATATTCCTGACTTTCGTTCAGCCGAACGCTCGTTTCAGCTTTTGACTCAAGTTGCAGGGCGAGCAGGCCGTGGAAAGGTGCCGGGACTAGTAATCATTCAATCACTCTTAGCTAATCACTATGTTTTTGATTTCGTAAAAGAACATGATTTTAGAGGGTTTTCAGAAAAAGAATTGGCTTTGAGAGAAAAATTAAAATATCCTCCTTTCACTCGAATGGTTTCGATTGAAATTGAAAGTGTATATGAGCAAGCTGGCGAAATATTTGCAAATAGCATTATGAAAAGTTTGGCTCGAATTCTCAAAGGAACAAATGGTATTGAGGTTCTTGGGCCGGCACGTGCGGCACTTTATCAAATAAATAATCGCTTCCGGCGTCACCTTATTCTTCGTTCTTATGACTACAGAAAACTGCATTCGGTTTTAAATCGTCTCTACGAAATACCCGAATACAAGAAATCATCCAACCCTAAAATAAAACTAATTTTAGATGTTGACCCCATCAACCTTATGTAGTTCAAAACCGAGGATCATGAAAATCAAATGGCACTAATTAGAAAACTTTACGACTGGGTTCTGCAATGGGCAACTACACCTTATGCACTTCCTGTTTTATTCATAGTTTCATTTGTGGAATCCTCTTTTTTCCCTATTCCTCCTGATATTTTGTTAATCGCAATGGTTGTAGCAGCACCAGCTGGATGGTTTCGTTTTGCGCTTGTCTGTTCAATAGGATCTGTTCTAGGTGGGATGTTTGGTTACCTCATCGGCTATCAATTCATGGGAATAATCGGAAATCGCATCGTAGAGTTTTATCATTTTCAAGAAAAATGGGATAAAATCGGATTACTTTATGAGAAATATAATGCTTGGGCGGTAGCTGCAGCTGGCTTTTCACCTCTACCTTATAAAGTATTTACCCTGGCAGCAGGAGCGTTTGAAATTAATTTTCTTACATTTGTCTTGGCATCAGCTGCAAGCAGGGCGGCACGGTTTTTTCTTGTAGCCGCACTAATGTATAAATTTGGCCCCCCTTTTAAGATACTTATAGAAAAATATTTTAATATCTTTACGATTATTTTTATGATCCTCCTAGTTTTAGGTTTTTTTATTCTAAAGGTTATTCTTTGATAAAATAAAGTTACTATGAAAAATTATATAACTGTATATACAACCGTAAGTTCTACAGAAGAAGCAAAAAAAATTAGCTGTGGTCTAGTTGAAACAAAACTAGCATATTGCGTTAACACTATTCCTTCTATCCAGTCGACTTACCACTGGGATGGAAAATTATGCGTCGACG
>JAPYPM010000092.1 GCA_029937635.1 Nitrospinaceae bacterium | reverse complement strand
GGCATATGTTGCCGGGACAGGAGCAACTAGTATTATTCGAAGCTTAGAAAAATGGACTATCAAAAAAAACGCGGCAGTGTAAATATAGATCATTCAGGGAAACTATAACCTTTATTCAATAAAATTAGTTTTTTTGCCTTTTTTAACTCTCCTAGCATAATCCTCCATACCTTTGGTCTCGCTTAAATTTAAAGTATAAAAAAAATCTAATAAACTATTATAAATCAAAGAATTATTAGATTTATTGATATAACTGTATTTAAAATTAAAAAAAATACTACAATAACTGTAATCCACTATAAAAATGAAAATATAGAAAACTGTTGTCATTGTGCGCGATTACAAAGTTTTAATTTTATCTACGTGTTCCAGTTTGAAGCGGTTTCCCATTGCTGCTGAATGCAATTTGGGAGTTTACAAAGGAGAACCTTATGATCAAGTTCTCAACAATTGGTTGGAGGCAATTCAAGATTTAACAAAAAAAAAGGTTCCCGCTGAAGATTTATATATAGGTTCCAACTGGAAAGAAGTTTTGTCCTGCGCTAAAACGGCTAGCTGTGTTGGATTTATTCCTCAAGTTTGGATCGTATCAGCGGGTTGGGGATTGATCCCCGCAAAATTTCAAATAACACCTTATGCGGCATCGTTTTCTGAAGGTGAGAGCAGCATTCATAATTTAAAGTGGTCCCGAGAGTTTAATAGTAAACAACGTTCACGCTCTTGGTGGCAGACGATTAATCAAAAAAGAAATCTAGACCTTCCTTCCTCGTTACCGCAACTTTATTGTTCATTACTAAATAAAAAGAATCTTCGCGTTTTAATTATTCTTTCAAAAGAATACTACCTACCTCTAGAGTTAGAGATTCTTGAGTTGATATCCCTTGGAGCGGAAGTCGTGATCGTAAGTTCTGGTATGTATTCGGAATTAGAAATGGTCCATCCGGTAATCAAGGATCATGTATTACCACTCAACACAAAATTTAAAAATGCAAATGAGTCTCTTAAGAAAAATTGCTATGTGTTAAATGCGAGCATGGCAACTTGGTTGCTGGAAAACTATCACGATGAGTTAAAAAAAGGGCGCGAGGAGTTATATAACGTATTAGATAAAAAGAGAATTCAATTAAACGAAGAGGAATTTTACTTTTCTAATAAACAAAAGGAGAAGTCACAATGGTAGATATGATCAATGTCCGGGCACTCATGACCAAACAAGATAAGAATACAAAACTGTACTCATTTTTTTTAAACGGCAAGGATGTATCAAAAGTTGCTGATATTTCAAGAATTGAAAAAAATGATAGTGGTGATCTTTCTGGGTACCAGAGAGGGGAAGTTCAGCGGCATGTGAAAGAAATCACTGAGTATTTAAACTCTAAAGAAGTTATATTTCCAAACTCGATTATTTTGGCAATGTCCAGTGAAGTTCAGTTTAAGCAAAGCAGGGGACCAACTGTCGGCGATGGAAGTTCTCATGCTGGAGTCTTGGAATTACCGGTAAAGTCGGAACGGAATAAGGTTGCATGGATTGTCGATGGTCAACAACGGACACTGGCA
This sequence comes from Nitrospinaceae bacterium, assembly GCA_029937635.1. Classification (GTDB taxonomy): domain Bacteria; phylum Nitrospinota; class Nitrospinia; order Nitrospinales; family VA-1; genus Nitromaritima. The sequence continues at coordinate 7,013 of JAPYPM010000092.1, read as the reverse complement.
CTTAAAGAATGTGACAAAAACAACTTGCTAGTGCCGATAACAGCATTTATCTCCGACGATTTTGAGGTTCACCGCACCCAATTCTTACTGGTCAATAAAGCGAAGCCATTACCTAATGGGTTGATCAATGAACTGCTTCCAACCGTAAATACAACATTACCGGCAAGTTTGGCAAAAAACAAAATTCCGTCTACGCTTTGTGATTTACTCAACAAGGATCCAGACTCTCCTTTTCAAGGATTGATCATTCGTTCTACCACCGATAGAAAAAAAGACAAAAAGGCGGTAGTCACCGATAACAGTTTAATTCATGTGATTCGGACAAGTATGAACAGTGTCCACGGGTGCCTTTATCAATATAAAAATATTGCTACAGGAGAAATTGATCTTGAAAAAATACATAAGATTCTCAATGTTTATTGGTCGGAGGTACGGGAGACTTTTCCAGAGGCTTGGGGGGTAAGTCCTGTAAAAAGTCGACTCATGCATGGAGTCGGTATCAAATCGATGGGTATTCTTATGGATAGGATCATGGGAAACATTCATCCCAATGATAAAAACATACAAGATCATGTTAAGAAAACTTTAAAAATAATCAAACCACACTGTGCATGGGTCCGTGGAAATTGGCAATTACTGGAAGGGATTCCTTGGAACGGTCTGGAGAATACACCCGGGCATATTAAACTTCTATCTAATATGTTGATTCGACTGTGCACGGGGGCAAATCAAAAATGAAATTTTTATTTGCCGATAGTTTTGAGGCGGTCGACCCAAATTATAACTTTATTGAAGAAGAAAACTCTCCCGATCGGTTTAGGCAATCGAATGATGAGTATCCACATGAAGTGCTCGGAAAGGCCCCTTACGATGGGATGCTTGTTTCGTTATCGACCTTAGGAATTTCCAAGGGAAGTCGCTACAGTCAAGGCCAACGGTTCCGTATGATGAGGGAAGGCATTCGTGAGTTTTTGAGGTTTCCCAATAAAAAATTTCAAGGCGATGCAGACGAATACCCAATTATGGGAGATTGTGGGTCATTTTCAAAAGATAAGGAGAACGCAAAATTAGATCTAAAAGAAATCATTGAGTATTACGAGGTCTGCGGATTCACCCATGGGATTTCTCCTGATCAAATCATTGTTGTAAACAATGAAGCTTGGGTGAATTTAAAAAAAACACCATCCGAAATTATAACGCGAGCGGAATACACCTCCCAGAAAGCTGAAGAATTTTTCACTCAAAGCAATAAAGATAAAGTTTCATTTGAACCGGTAGGAGTGGTTCAGGGTTGGAGTTTAAAATCCTTTAGCAGATATGCTAACAAGTTAGTTGGAATTGGATACAAATACATTGCTCTTGGCGGGTTAGCGTCACGACCCACCAAAGAAATTTATAGGATTGTCTTAGAAGTCATTACAAAAATTCCATCCAATATCAAAATACATATTCTTGGATTCAATCGCTTTGATTATTTAGAAAAGTTTCACGGGTTAGGAATATATTCATTTGATAGCACATCCCCTCTTTTAAGGGCATTTAAAGATGACCACGATAACTACTTTTGCCCTGACGGGAAAAATCTATCTGCGATCAGGATTCCTTTGCCTCATGAGCACCGAATAAAAAAAAGAATCCAAAGTGGTCAACTGTCTGTTGAAACTGTTAATGAGTTGTCAAAGAAATGTTTTTCTGTAATGCGTGGATATGCCAATAGAAAAGAAAATTTAAATAAAGTTGTAGAGACATTGGAAAGTTATGAAAAATTGATATCTCCAAAGATTAACAAAAAAGAATATTACAAAAAAACACTCGAAAGCAGAGCATGGGAACATTGTCCGTGCCGGGTATGTAAGGAGATTGGAATAGAAGTGGTTATCTTCAGTGGTTTAAATAGAAATAAACGAAGAGGGTTCCATAATCTGTATGTATATTTTGAAAAGCTTAAGGAGGTCAGAGCGATGAGTTCGATTTTAGTCCCCTGTATAAAAACCCAACAAAGTGAGAGTAATTCTATTTTTTCCTTTGTGGTCGATGGAAAAGATATACACAAGTTTGCCAATATTTCACGGATCAAGCGAGGGGTGAATGAAGAGTTGCTAGGGTATCAGCGACCTGAATTAGGCGAACACATTAGTGATATTAGAAATTACTTAGAAAAAAAGGATTCTATACTTCCAAATTCAATAGTTATTTCTTTTAATAAGAAATTAACATTTAATAAAAATAAAAACGTAAATGATCATAGTGAAATTGGCACCCTTGAGATTCCTATTGGAAGTGACGAAAAAATAGGTTGGATTGTCGACGGACAACAACGTGTCGCGGCACTGAGAAAGTTAAAGCGAGATCAGTTTCCGGTTTCAGTAGTTGGTATAGAAACATTGGATTCTGATAGAGAGCGAGAGCAATTTGTTTTAGTAAACAACACAAGACCGCTACCCAAAAGCTTGATATATGAATTACTACCCACCCTCGGAGATGCTATTCCCCCTAAACTTAAGAAAAGGCAACGAGCCTACCGATTGTTGGAGAAATTAAACTTCGATAAGGGTTCTCCCTTTTACAGAAGAATAAAAACCGTAACCTTTAGTCACGTGGATGAGGCAAATATAAAAGATTTGTCAGTCTTAAGAATGATAGAAAATAGTATAGAGAATGGAATTTTAAATAAATACCTTAACGGAGAAAAAAAACCTCTTAAGATACTTCATAATTTTTGGTCTGCTGTACAAGAATATTATGAGTTGGCGTGGAGACTGCCTCCAAAAAAAAGCAGATTGACTCATGGCGTTGGAATTATAAGTATGGGATATATTATGGATGCAATAGCTTTTAAATTTAACCAAGATTGGGATGTAGTACCAAGAAAAGTATTTTTTGATGAACTAAATTTCATTGGGAAGGATATTCCGTGGACTAATAGCAACTGGAAATTTGGAACTGACATGATTTTTCCTTGGAATGAAATCCAAAATAACCATAAGCACATAAACCTTGTAACTAACTTTTTAATCCGAAGATACAAGTTGGCCAAGTAGAAATAAAATAAAAAAATAAGAAGTGATTTTTGAAACTAGCGGGTTATGGAAGTCCTATCAGTTTATGCATTTGTAAATTTAATTTCCATTTAGGATTTTTTAAGCAATATTCTGCGCTCAGTTGGGTATTTTTTTGCTTGTCTTTTCCATCCATAGGAACCAGGTAAAATAAATCAAACTCAAAGTTTTCAAATTGTTCTGGTTGAATCGTTTCTTGGGGGTAAACAAACTTTAGTTCGTTTCCTGATGTTAATACTAGATCTGAAACCTTGGTTTTCGGGCTAACACATATCCAGTCGATATTTGACGGTGCTGGTTGGGTACCATTGGTTTCAATTGCTACTTCAAAACCATATTTGTGGAATGCGTCAATTAGGTTGGTATCGAGTTGTAGCAGTGGTTCCCCTCCGGTACAAACGATAAATTTATTCTTTGAGTTTGTTACATGAGTATTCCAGATTTTATCGACGGTTTCTGCAAGTTCTGTTGCTTTTTCAAACTTTCCGCCATTGACCCCATCGACCCCAACAAAATCTGTATCACAAAAATTGCAAACTGCGTCAGCGCGATCAACTTCATGACCTGACCATAAATTACAGCCTGTGAATCGACAAAAAACGGCCGACCTTCCTGCGTTGGCACCTTCCCCCTGCAATGTATGAAAAATTTCTTTAACAGAATAAGCCATAATCGTTTTATGTCGGCAATATTGGTCCTCGAGGACCCCAGGTAAGAATAGCACCTGAGTGAGGTGTTTCGAGAAGATCGATTCGATCAAGTTGGGGTAGGCGTTCTCCCATGCTATTTTTTATCCACCTCAGTAAACTTCCAATATCTGCATCATTCAAGCCTGGGATTTCGTTTAGGAGGTGATGATCTAATTGTTTGTATACAGGTTTAAATATTTCTTTTACATCACCATAGTCTACCGTCCATCCCATGATTTCATCTAATGGTGAGTTTAGATGGAGGCGTACGACGTAACTATGTCCAAATAATGTATTTCTAGGTTCATCTTTTGGTGATTGTTCTAAGCGCAGAGCACTCTCAAACCTTTGTTCCTTCCATATATGATAATTATTGCCATCGTAATGACAACCAGCGGTCACCGTTTCATAAACGGTTACCCAAGACAGTTCAGGCATTTTTGATTTGAGTTGATTCCAAATCCAACAAGCAATGACCTCGCTGGTTGGGTTTTCTAAACCAGATATATCATTTAGACAGGCGTATTGGAGTTGCTGTTGCATCGGATTCCAGATGGATTCAATATAATCAAAATCCACTCCTAAATTTTTTTGACCTAGATTTTGATTTACATGGAGGACGATTTCGAAACCGTGGCCATGCATTCGCCCACATTGATGTCCATCTGGGACATTGGGTAGTTGATGAGCAGCTTCAAAACGAAAACGTTTCCAAATATGAGCATGGTCATTTTTATCTAGGCTCGCACCTTGCTTCAGGGTGCTTTGGATTCCGACGGTATGTAAGCCTGGAATTTTACTATTTGCATGGATCCAACGAGAAATATTTTCATCCGTTGGTACTGATATATGGGTGTTTAGATCGCTATAGTCTAATGGTGCTACACATGAAATTAATGCTTGTTCCAATTGACTTGCTTCGCATCCCGAAAAAGCTGCCCAATCTTGAGGTAAAAAAGCTCTGACATGAGCTAAAAAACTATGCCCATGAAGGTTTTTTGAAGGGTGTCCTTCTGGGAGTATGTCTACCTTCCGTGCGGCTTCAAATGGAATTGTTGAAAAAAAACAAAGATCTTCAGTCATTGTCCTTTATATTTTTTAATTAAAGGATCGTCCATTCCTATTTCTGAAAAGCCCTTTAGTCTCAACTGGCATGAGTCACATTGAAGACAAGGTTTTCCTTCAGGGGAAGGGTCATAGCAACTACTGGTAAGAGAGTAATCAACATTAAGAGCGATGCCTTTTTGTATGATTTCAGCTTTAGTTAGATTGATGAGTGGCGTATGAATTGATAATTTTTCTTCTCCTTCGACGGATGCTTTAGTAGCTAAGTTTGCCATTTTTTCAAACGATTCAATATACTCAGGGCGGCAATCAGGGTATCCACTATAATCAAGGACATTTACTCCTAGATGAATATGTCTACAATCTAAAACTTCGGCCCAAGCTAAAGCATAAGACAAAAAGATAGTATTGCGAGCGGGTACATATGTTATAGGAATTCCTGTTCCCATTTGGTCTTCAGAACGATCTTTTGGGACATCGATATTGTCAGTTAGCGCTGAACCACCAAACTGCCTTAAATCAATATCAACGATTACATGTTCTTTGGTGTTGAAACTCTTTGCAATACGTTTCGCTGCCTCAAGTTCGACTTTGTGGCGTTGGCCATAACGAAACGAAAGGGCATAAGGCTCATACCCTTTATCCACTGCAATTGCTAAAACGGTCGAAGAATCCAACCCTCCACTAAGTAAAACAACTGTTTTCATAGGTATATGAGGTAACTATGGGTGTTAATATTCTATAAAAATTATTCTGAAACAGAAATTCGAATGCTGTGGTTGCAGGAAATCTTAAAGGGAAGTTTACTAAATATTATGTGCGGAAGACACTCTAAAAAACCATGAAATAGTAAATACCTTGGAATATAATGAATTACAATTAACAAAAAATTAAATTTTCACTTAGACACATCTTTTTTGTATGTCCTTTGCCTAATAACCCTATCATCACTTTTAATATGCCGAGGTGAATTATGTCGATAAACTACCTGGTGGATAATCAAGAATTAAAAGATGCAACAAGAATTTTTACAAAACTTGGTAAGGTAAGGAAAAATTATTTTAGCGAAACGGTTTTTGATTTTTCAAAAGATAAAATCGAAATAACATTCAATGGAGTGACAGCGGAAGTAAAAGCGCAGGGTACAGGCAAAGGAAGAGTTAGGATAAAATCTGGATTCATGCGTTACCTCAACTCCGGAGTCAAGGATCAAGAAGAAATTAAAATTTGGGTTGAAGACAATTTTATTCATATAGGGAGTTTAGCTCTTGAATGTGACTGGGATGATATCTCCCCTAAAATGATTGAACTCTCCATGGACCCCCCACTAGGCGAAGTTCTTTTATTAAGGTCTCAATATACGGATGATGAAATTATTGCATCCGGTTTCAAACCCGTACTAGATCAGGCGGAGGAAGATTTTTCAAGTATTATAGAAAAAGCGATCAAAGCATTACAACCACTCCATATTTCCCGTGAAAACTTGAGTAGTTTTTTGATGAGTCAAGCGAAATCAAAATATAGTGCTCAATAAAGATAATTAAAAAAGAAATGGGGAAAATTGAATCTGACACAAAACTTTATAGAAGTAGCTTGAGGCAAAAATATAATGTCAAAAAAGAAATGTCCAGAGTGCAATTCTGAAAACGTGATTCCTATTCATTATGGATATATTGATGATCCCGATGCAGTTGAACGAATAAAAAAAGGGGAATTCGCGACAGGAGGTTGTTGTATTGATGAAGATTCCCCAAAGTGGCAGTGCCGTGATTGCAATAAGGAATTTGGAAAAGTAGGAAATATTTAGAGACCGTGCAACTGGATAAAAAACAGGTATAGCAGTTTCCCCTTGACAACACTTGCTGAACGTGCAATACTATGTTTGTTAAAGTGAGAGTTTGATTATTTTTCACGAACGAATTTTTTACACCGAGGTCCCGTTAATCTTAATTGCTTGACGGGTTTTTTGCGTTTTGGGTGTATGGAACAAAAACACTCTTATCTAAGTCCCTATAAAATAAGCCTCGTAATACTTCTCGAACACAATTAACGAAAATTAATACGAATTTGATGTGTTTATTATTGACCCTTTTATAAGGTAGGCGTAGGATTTCATTAGTTATTACAATAAGGAAAGTTTTAAATCAGATGAAAACAAACAAAACATTTATTCCTCTAGCAATTTTGTTGGTGACCTTTA
>JAPYPM010000091.1 GCA_029937635.1 Nitrospinaceae bacterium | reverse complement strand
CTTTAATCATTTAAGTATAAATTCATGAATTTATTTCTGTAGAATAGTTAAAGCCGCATACAAGTAGGATTAAAATAAAAATCTAAAATTGTTCAGGAAATGGTTGCTCTGAAAAACTTTCATGTTCTTCAATAAGCTTAAAATCTGACTGGCTAAAATCTTCTGCTATGTATTCCTTAGGTAATACTGTAGCCGTTCCCGAACCATAAAACTTGTGAACTTGATCTTCTGATAGGAGGTTAAAATTAATATAGGTTTTTATAATCATTTTGCCATCTATAATGTCATAAGCAAAAACTCCTGTAGGACATGTCAAGTGACCTATGTTTTCTCCATAGGTTAACAGACCATCACTAATACAGGAGTCCATCTTTAATATACAATTTTCATTACTATCCGTACGTTCACTATACCGTTCTATGCAATGTGATGTGTATGCAACCTGTTTATGACTAAAAGAATTGAATAAACGTCCCAAATCAGTTGATTCTGTATGAGAAGGTGATATCAAAGAAAAAAAACCTCCCTTCGCAAAATCAATAAGACATAAAACATCCTTTCCAAATTTTTTACTCACTTTTTTAGCCATTTCGTCCATAAACTTTTGCCGTTTACGCACTGAAATACGCATATTTTTGCGAAATTTTTTATGGTATTCAGCTTTAACATATTGCTCTATTTGATATTTCCTAAATTCAAAATATTTATTCGACATAATTATAATTTATAAAAACCATATGAAAAAAAAGATACGTTTATGATATTATAAACATAAATAATTAAAAATCGTTAACTTTATTCCTCTTCTTAACCTTCTTCAATTAAGTTTATAGTAGAAGGTTTAACATAAGAGTTCCGTCGATGAATAATACCTTAAATGTAATGGGTGGTCTTATAGTTGGATCGTTTTTTTTTCTTATCACAATTAATTATATGGCGGAAAATATTGAAGATTTTGAGTCTCGCCCTCTACCCACACCAAAACAATTATCAATAGCATCATCTCACAACCCAATAATTAAAGTAGTTGCTAATTCTCGTAAAGAGTGGACCCTTGTAGATTTTTCAACTAAAAAAACTTATCGCGTAAAAAATATTGAAAAGGAAAAAGATACAATAAACAATCGTCCATGGGATATAGGGTTTCAAAGAACTAAAATTATCACCAATGGTGGCACGACAAACCCTCAAGGAAGAGTGTCTCTTAAAAATCTTGGCCCCGTTGATTTTGATTCTATAACAACAATACCAATCGATGGTTACACAAAAGACGCAAAATCATATGGTAAAATCATAAACAAGGGAATTGTAGATTGGTATCTTTATCGCACCCGAACCCATAATATAGAATCTCAAAAAAATGTTTATATAGTGCAAATGGCCGAGGGAGGATACTTAAAAATGAAAATTCTAAACTACTATTGCACTCGTAAGGAATCGGATTGCAAATCAATAATGTGTAGTCGTCAGGATGCAGCCTGTTATTCCATTGAACACACTTTTAGTGATAATAAAAAAAAATTCCCAATTTATATAGCTAAGGCCAATTCCTCTCTGTCACACGCAAAGGAAATAATTAATTGAAGAAGTACTATCTGATTCTTTCCACCCTGTTATTTTTTATTTCATGCTCGGATATTCCACCAAGGATGATAATGATACCAAAAGGGGAATTTACTTTAGGAATTAATCCAAACAATAAGATAATTCAATTCATGTCGGATGCTACTTTATCGCTAAATGCACAACCTGCTCAAAAAACTTACACTAAATCTTTTTTTATTGATCAATTTGAAGTCACTTATGATGCTTTTCATAGGTTCAAGCCCAAGTTTAAATATAAAATTAAAAATAGCAGTGAACCAATACGTGGGGTTAATTGGTTTGAAGCAGATGCTTATTGCCATTCTCAAAAGAAACGCCTTCCTACAGAAATTGAATGGGAAAAATCTGCTCGAGGAATAGATGGAAGACTATTTGTCTGGGGAGAAAAGTACAGCCAAGAAAATGGAAATTTTAGTAGCCAAGTACTTCCAATTAGCAGCGTATCTATTGATACTAGTAGTTATGGGGTAGTTGATTTAAATGGAAATGTTTCAGAGTGGACAGACAGTTGGTACAGCTCGTATAAAAATTCTAAATTTAAAGACAGTCTTTATGGAAAAAAAGTTAAGGTTATAAGAGGAGGTTCCTTTCATAAAATGAAGCACGGTCTCATGAAAGAATTTGCACTTTTACCTTACCGAAATTTTGCACTTCCTCAAGAGCGATTCTGGGATACAGGATTTCGATGCGCTAAGTCAACTTAAGTTTTATTTAAGTATTTACTTGCGAAGAAAGTTATTTTAAATTTAATTATGCTTTTCCAAAAAACCCTGTTATGCGATCAATAAGATTTTCACTTTTTGCATCTGGTTTTGGAGTTTCCTTTAATGTTAAAGATGGAGAAACAGTTGGTGCTTTTATGGGAATTACACCTAGGCTAACTTTTTGGTCTGTCAAATCACTTCCTTTTTGATATGCATTGCCACCTTTACTAGGTAATGTTTTTCTATCAGGGGTACGACGGGTATACCTTTTCCTTTGAGGTGGCCGACTACGGCGAGCTTTATATAACTCATTACCTCTATTTTGTTGCCTTGTTTGCCCTAGTTCCCCATTTGGTTTCGTTGTTTGTGCCAATGTGTCATTAGTGTTGATCTCTACAGTTTTTATTTCATCATGAGTAGGTCGACTCCGACGATTTCTATTTAAACTATTCACTCTACTTTGCTGCCTTATTTTATCTTTCCCGTCATTTGCTTTTGTCGTCTGCATCAATGGATCGTTAGAAGTTAATTCTGCTTTTCCCAACTCCTCAGATGTTTTTTCTTTAACAAGATATTTAAAATCATTCCAATTAATATTAGGTTTAACTAAAAACTCTAATTTAAATTTAAGATTTTCTTGAAGTTCTAATAAAAAAACTGCCTTGTTGTTAAGCATATACTCTACAACTTCAGAGGAAACCTCAACAGTCAATTGCTTAACCTTTCCACTAGCCAAATGTTCATTAATTTTACGCAAAACATGTATAACAACATAATTTAAAGAACGAACAACTCCTGTCCCCAAACAAGAATTACAATCAACAAATGCGCCCTGTTGAACGGGAGGAGCCAATCTCTGTCTAGACATTTCCAGTAATCCAAATTTAGAAATTCTCGCAATATTAACTCTAGCCTTATCCAACTTGGTTATTTTTTTTATTTCTTTTTCAACTGATGACTGATTTTTTTTCAGGGCCATATCTATGAAGTCGATTACAACAAGTCCACCTAGGTCTCGTAGTCTCAACTGTCTTCCAATTTCTTCAGCTGCTTCCATATTAGTTATAAGTGCCGTTTCTTCTAATTGACTAGCACTTGTTGTCTTGCCAGAATTGACGTCTATAGAAACCATTGCCTCACCGGAATCAAAAACAATTGACCCACCTGAAGGTAGCGAAACTTTACGCTGATACAAAGATTCAATCTGACTTTCTATATTAAATCGTGAAAATATAGGCGTTGTTTCTTTATACAGTTTTACACGGTTTGCTAACCGTGGCATTACCATCTTCATAAAGTTTTTGACGGCATTAAAAGACTCTATGTTATCTACAAGAACTTCAGAGGTCTCTGTTGTAAAATTATCTCTAACTAATCGAACAACCATATCAGCTTCTTGATATAGGAGAAATGGTGGTTTTTTAATATTCTTTTCACGAGATGAGGATAAGTTTTCCCAAACCATGAGAAGCCTCTGAAGATCTTTTTGAAGTTCTATTTTAGTCCTGCCAACCCCAGCCGTTCTAATAATAAGTCCTAAGTTTTCTGGGAGTTTAAAATCTGCAACAAGTGATTTAAGTTTTTTTCGTTCGTCTTCATCTTCTATTTTCCGAGAAACAGCACTCGCATGAGAACCCGACATCAAAACTAAAAACCTTCCGGGAAGCGAAATACTATTAGTTAAAGAAGGACCTTTCGCATCACGACTCTCCTTCGAAACTTGAACTAATATTTCTTGACCACGGATTAAAACATCCTGTATACGAATCCTCGCTTTCTTTTCACCAGTATCGACATATGCTTCTTTGAGGACATCTTTAAAAGGTAAAAAACCATATTTACTCCCACCAATATCGACAAAAGCTGCCTCAATAGCTGGTTCTACACGATTAATCACCCCTAAATAAATATTTCCTTTAATCTTCTCTTGCGAAACATTTTCTACAATATAATCATTAATCCTGCCATCTTCTAATATAACAGCGCGGCAGACTTCGGGATGATCTCTATTGATCATCATTGATAATTTTTTTGCCATAATAACCTTTCTTTATCTTTAACAGGGGTACAGTGAATTCTCACTGAGATGTAATAATAAACCAAAAACACCAAGAACTCAAAGACTGTTAGGCACAATTAATCTTTTATTTTTAATAGTTTATGAGCTTATTTTTTATCTTAAGCTCTAAAATAAAATGCATGAAATTAATATCACTTAAAACATTTTAATCTTTAGAATAAAGAAACCAATAAATATCTTAAGAAATCATAATATCTCTTGCTAAATCAATGACTTTCTGTAAATATTTAAGATAAATTTTCTAATAAAATTTAAAGTGAAACCGTTTTGGGAAGTATAAACAAACAAACAGGAATGAATTCCTTAGATGTTCTGACTCCAGAACATTTAAGAGGTCAGACTATATTTATCCGCTGCGATTTCAATGTACCATTAGTTGCCACTGAAAAAGGATATTACCGTGTTGCTGATGATACTCGTATGCGCCGCTTCCTGGACACAACATTTAAAAAAATTCATGAACTTACAGATGGAGATTGTAGAATTATCATTGGATCGCACCTAGGAAGACCTCATAAGCAAAAAGGTCACATAGGATGGGATGGAATTTTTAATATACAGTTTGTCAGCTCTCATTTCGATACCTTAATTCGTCGCCTTCACGGAGATACATATACTATTTTCCCACCTGAAATTATAGATTCTCACATGAAACACTCTTTAGAGATTGCTTCTCATAAACGTATGCCTCCTGGTGGCATAAAATTTCTTCCCAACCTTAGATATTTGCTAGATCCATCCAAACCGGATACCTATAGAAAAGAGTTTATATATGAACTAGCTAATGTATCAGATGTATATATCAATTGTGCGTTTGGGTGCAGCCACCGAACCACGAAAAGCATTAAAATGCTTCCTCAACTCATGAAAACTCAAAATAAATTAGTAGTTGCAGGAAATCTCCTAAACGAAGAAATTAAAAAACTGGGAAGTTTTGGGCAAAGAGTCATAAACCATCCAAGCAAAACAGTGATCATAGCCGGTGGGGCCAAAGTTTCAGATAAAATCAACGTATTAAAGCAGTTTGTGCATGTTGGGGTCAAGGCTATTTTTATAGGTGGAAAAATGGTGAACTCTTTTTTAATTGCACAAAAAGAAAAATTAAAAATAACTCCATTCTCACTCACCGATATCCCAAGGACCTTACTTAGTTCAAAGGAAGAAAATAATAAGAACTTTATAAATGAAGTTGCCCTTGCTGGAGAAATATTAGACTTTGCAAAAGAAAAAAAAGTTAACTTAATACTCCCTGAAGATTATAAGTGCGTTGATGAATTTAAGGCACCTACTTTTTTTATTGAATCCGAGCCTGACTTTGAAAGAGTATTGCAACTCGATCTTGGCCCTAAAACTATAGAAAACTTTAAAAACACAATATTGTCTAATGGCATTGAAAATATTTTTTGGAATGGCCCACTAGGAGCATATGATCATCCAACTAACCACGATTACGCTGAAGGTTCTCTAGAGTTGGCCCAACTTTTATTTGAAGAGGCGTTGACCAATCAGAAATTTTCAGTAGTGATAGGAGGAGGTGATTCCGCCGCTATACTTAATAAGATTGGTACTCATCAATTAAAAAACCTCATCAAACGTTGCGTAGAAAAACAACTGGCTAGCACAATAAATCGCGACTTACTTAACATGGAATTTCCCGTTGATGACAATTATGTATTGTGGAATTATTTTTCATCCAATTTTTTTGTCTCCACCGGTGGTGGGGCATCTCTTGAATTTCTAGAAATGTTTTTAAAAAATCAAGGGAGTGGTGATTTAGCTTCTTTTTTACCTGGAACTTCTACGCTAATGGAGCTAACTGTGGTATAAAATCGTCAAAATAAGCCGTTTTCAACTCTTTGGAAACCGACTCTAAAAGATCATTTAGTGACTCCCCTTCTTCGATTAAAATTTTATAACAGTTTCTTGTTTCTTTAGATAATTGAATCGTATCACTACCTTGAAAGTTTTCTTTTCTTTTTATGTATATATCAGCGATAGGTTTAATTTCTGGATGGATAAGACCAATTTGATTAATTCTTTGGTCCAAGAGTTCTATTTTATTAGATAAAGATTCTATCTTAGTAATTTCTGTCGAAGTTTTATCAGAACATAAAAAAATAATTTCATCTGCAAAACAAATCCCTTGAAAAGAAATTTTTATAATATCTTTTAAGGCGTAAGATTTAACTTCTAGTTGTTTCGACAAATCAACAATGCTACTACAGTCATAATCAGCCATTAATAAGCCTCCGATACTGTAGCAACTTGTTTGGCTTGGTCCTACTACCCCAAGAAACCTCATCCAATGATTTGAATATATCTCACGAAAAAAATCATTAAGTGTTAAAAGGTTTTTAATTAACGGGCGAAGTCGCAATCGACGATCGTAACCAATATAAGTTTCGTAAATATTTACTTCGCTCAGATTAGATACCGCATCAATTGAACGCCAAGAACCCTCTATAAAATGATTTTCAATCATTAGTAATAAGTGTTCCGAGTTAACTTTATGGATACATATAACATTGTTACACACGACCCCATAACTACATGGTGCGCAAGGAATACGAGCTTGGAATATAAGATGACCAGGGCTGTAAGGAGCCGTCTCATACGGATGAGCATGAGCAAAAAATAATCCAATTATAGTGGTTCCCAATGCCGCAGCTACGTGCATGGTTCCAGTATCATTTGTAATTAAATAAGAACATCGTGCCACCAAAGCAGTCAACTGATCAATATTTGTCTTTCCAGTTAGGTCAATTATTTTTTCTCTATAGGTACTATATGAAATTATTTTCTCAGCTAATTCTTTTTCTGAATTAACTCCTAATAAAACAATTTTTGCGCCAAGTTTTTCAACTAAACCATCAGCAAGCTCAGCAAAGCTTTCAGGAGACCAGCGTCTGCCTTCTAAGCTAGATCCTGCTTGAATCCCAATTAAGAGATCGTCACCATTCAAACCATCTATTTCAATAATCTTTGATATTAATTTTACATCAGTATCATTATTTACTAATTGAATAGGGGTCTCTTCCGGAGCAACACCAGCACTTCGAGTAAAAATTTCAACAAGATTAAAAGGATTAAGCTGTCTATTAAAAGGCTCTATTCCAAAGTATTGCATCCAAGGATCTAAAGTTATACGATCTCCATTTTCATCACATCCAAATCCACGCATATTTTTGATATTTAAATATGAAATCATGAACGCACTCAACTTTGAATGACTAAGATTTATTACTAAATCATATTTTCTACCATTCAACTCAATCAAAAGACTTTCTAAGTATTTGTATACATCAATCCATGAAGTTTGATTTTTATCTACTTTATTTACAAGTTGGTTAATGTCAAAAATAACTCTTTTATTTACACATGGAATTTTTTTTGAAAACTCCTCAAAGGCACTAGTCACCATAAGAGTAATACACGCATTAGGATACTGTTTACTTAAACCAATAATAGCCGGAGTAGATTGAACCAAATCACCCATTCTAGTCATGTTTAAAATTAAAATATTTTTGATCATAAAGGGACCTTTGATTTAATAATTTGGTCGGTCATTAGAACAAGTAATTCTTCATGACTTAATTTACCTTCCCCCTTTGCAATATGATCAACCATAGTCTTAATTGAAAAATCAGCTAAACCACGATATTGATCAAGGTATTTCCCCAAGGAACTAGAGTCACCCACATGGTCGATGTAATAACTAACAGGATCTCTATGGCGAGAGTTCATACATTCTTTTAAACTATTTAAATTATCCATAAATACATGTGTCAACATTTCATGCATTCGATGTTGGATCGTATGTTCTTTCAAGACTCTTTCTTTACCTCTAGCAGTAATTAATTTTGCTTCATCCTCATGCTCCAAATAATGATCTATTTTTTTACAAAGATCATCAATTGTATTAAATGTAACTACTTCTGACCCTAATTCCATCAATTCAGCTAATTCAGAACGTTCATCTACCAATTGAAACCCACCACAAGCAGCAATTTCAAAGGTTCTAGGGTTCACAAAATCACCAACAGGGTTTACACTATTATGGAAGGTTGATGAATGGAGGTTTAAATTAATTTTTCCTGCATTGTATATTTTTACAATCTCATCAGAGTCAATACGTTTGTTGCTATTTTGAACTCTACTTCCAATATGCGACTCTAACGACCACTCCGTACCCCATATTTTAAAATCATAATTTAATAAACGAGGAAAAGATTGAACTCGGTTATAGTATCCGGAACCC
>JAPYPM010000090.1 GCA_029937635.1 Nitrospinaceae bacterium | reverse complement strand
TAGACAAAACAACAAAAACTCTTAACATTCCAGTTTTATAGTTTTCATAAGTCATATTGTTTCTTCTTTCACGATTGGTAGAGTATGTTGGTTCTCATTTCATTTCACTCCATGAAAAACAACAATGAACAAATGGAGTTTGTAGCTAGTCCAAAAAAAATAAGTTATTGATTCTAAAGAGTTGATTTTTATTGCGTAACATTTACGTAACTCCAAAAGTTACTTCTTTTTAATAACTTACAGAAATAATACTATTGAGTATAACTGGTGCGAAGTAGAATATTGACTCATTCTGTCACTAAAAATATCACATTGACTGACGACTCAGTTTGTTTAAATGGATTCTATGAAATCTTCATAGCCAAATTGTCTAGTGGAATTTTTTTACTTGGAAATTTTTAGAAAGACTTTATATATTGCGTCGTGAAGAAAATCTAACACCCCACTATTGGCCATTCGTTTTACTGTCCATTGACGATAAAAAAACCATACACCAAATGGTATCTGGTTTTATTGTGAGAATATTAGTTTTCATTTCTTTGGTTTCCAGTTTCTTGCCATCTCTTGTGCTTTTTCTATTTGTTGTGGGGTCATTTCGTTTTCCACTATTTTTATATTTTCTACAGCATTATTATCTCCGTTAGAACCAGCAATATACAACCACATATATGCTAATACATAATCTTGCTTAACCCCTTTTCCATTTTCATAAGCATATCCCAATTTGAATTGTGCTTGAGAGAATCCTTGTTCTGCGGCAAGTCGATACCACTTGACTGATTCTTTATGATCTTGTGGAACTCCTATGACTTTTGGGAATTTTGGATTATATCAGAGGGGGGGCGGGATTGGGAACTAACGAGAGGGGTTTTTCATTGAAACCACTTCATTGGTGACCCCAAAAAGAATGCTAATCAATCGTGTAGTTGTTTACGAAATATATACGAAACAGATGGTCATTTAAGACTTTAAATGCCGAATTACGAAACTTTACGAAACTCAGGTAAAAAAAATATAAATTATTGATTTTAAAATGTTTATTTTGTTTTTAAAATGATTATTTTATTCCCACTCAATCGTTCCAGGTGGTTTTGAGCTAATGTCATAAACGACTCGATTGACGCCCTTAACTTCGTTGATGATTCTGTTTGATAATTGTGCTAGCAGTTCGTATGGTAGGTGAGCCCAGTCGGCAGTCATTCCGTCAGAGCTAGTGACAGCTCGGATGGCAATAACATTTTCATAGGTTCGGGCATCTCCCATAACACCTACCGTTTTAACAGGCAGTAAAACGGCAAATGACTGCCATAGTTTGTTGTACAGATTCGCTATTTTTATTTCTTCAATGATGATTGCGTCTGCTTCTCTCAGAACTTTTAAACGGTCTTTGGTTACATTACCTAGAATACGGATAGCCAGTCCGGGGCCAGGAAATGGTTGGCGATTGATCATCGTATCGGGCAAACCAATTTCGTGTCCGAGTTTTCGCGCTTCATCCTTAAACAGTTCTCGAAGTGGTTCAACAAGTTTGAGATTCATTTTCTCTGGCAGGCCTCCTACATTATGGTGGGACTTTATCACTGCTGATGGTCCGCCTTTAAATGAGATAGACTCGATGACATCCGGATATAATGTTCCTTGCGCCAAATATTCGAAATTTCCGAGTCGCTTGGCTTCCTCTTCAAAAATTTCGATGAAAGTATTACCGATTATTTTACGTTTTTTTTCCGGGTCGCTCACTCCCTCAAGTTTTTCTAAAAATCGGTCAGCAGCATCCACAACATCGAGGTTGATTTGAAAGTTGTCGCGGAATTCATGTTCTACCTTTTGGCGTTCATCTGCTCTGAGCAAACCATTGTCTACAAAAATACATGTGAGGCGATCGCCTATAGCTTTGTGAACTAACATTGCTACAACAGAAGAATCAACTCCGCCACTTAGTCCACATAACACATGTCCATTGCCTACTTGTGTTTTTATGTTTTGGATAGAATATTTAGCAAGGGAATCAGTTTTCCAGTTTTTATTACATTTGCAAATCTCGAAAATAAAATTATTAAGTAGAGTTGTCCCACAGGTTGTATGAACCACTTCAGGGTGAAACTGAAGGCCATATATTTTTTTTATTGGGTTTTCTATCGCTGCAATGGGGGAATTGTTTGTAAAGGCAGTAGATTTAAATCCAGTTGGTAGATTTTCGATGAAGTCACCGTGACTCATCCATACAGTGGAGTTATTTGTCACTCCATTTAATAGGCCCGAATCTTCTTGAACGTTAAGTTGAGCTCGTCCGTATTCTCGGTCTTCTGCTGGGGAGACTGTCCCATTGAGAATGTGAGTTATCAGTTGCATTCCATAGCAAATTCCTAGTATAGGTATGCCTAATTCAAATAAATTTTTATCACAAAGAAATGCATCTTTTTCAAGGACACTAGCAGGTCCACCAGATAGGATGATGCCTTTTGGTCGAAGAGTTTTAATTTCAGAGAGAGGTTTCGTGCATGGATGAATTTCGCAAAAGACATGTGCTTCACGAACTTTTCGAGCAATGTTCTGAGTATACTGAGACCCAAAATCTAGAATAAGAATTTGCTGCTCGTGGAGTGTGCTGCTAGAGATTTTCTCAGGAGTTTGTGACATTAAATTTATTTATTCTTGATGTTGCTGACTTTGCTGATCTACTCAATGTGGTAATTAGGAGCTTCTTTTGTAACCACCACGTCGTGGACATGGCTTTCTCGTAAGCCGGCGGAGGTAATTTTAATGAAAGTTGAATTTTTTCTCAAGTCTTCTATGTCTTTGGCTCCACAATAACCCATTCCCGCTCGGATTCCTCCTAGCATTTGATGGACGGTGAAAGCAACTCCTCCTCGATAAGGAATACGAGCCTCTACTCCCTCAGGGACTAGTTTGCTGTCTGAAAGTTCAAGTTCTTGAAAATATCTATCACTAGAACCTTGGCTCATAGCAGCTATAGAGCCCATTCCTCTATATTCTTTATAGCTTCTTCCTTGGTAGAGAATCTTTTCGCCTGGGCTTTCTTCTGTTCCCGCAAATAGGGAACCTATCATGACTGTGTGTGCCCCAGCAGCAATAGCTTTGGTAACGTCGCCAGACAATTTAATCCCTCCATCTGAAATGATCGGAATGTTTTTTTTTGATGCTACCTTCACACATTCTGAAATAGCAGTGATTTGAGGAACTCCCACACCGGTTACAACCCTAGTGGTACAAATAGAACCAGGTCCTACTCCCACTTTGACCGCATCTACACCAGCTTTGATTAGATCGCGGGTACCCTCAGCAGTAGCAACATTCCCTCCAATGATCTGAATCTTTGGAAAATTTTTCTTGATTTCGCGAATAGTTTTCAAAACTTTTTCGGAATGTCCATGAGCGCTGTCTATAACTAAAACATCAAGTCCGACTCGCAATAAATCCTCAATATGTTCCATTTTGTTTTGTGCCACGCCGAGTGCGGCCCCGACCATGAGACGCCCTTTTGAATCTTTGGTTGCGTTTGGAAACTGAGCATTTTTTTCAACATCTTTGAGCGTGATTAACCCACGGAGATTACCCTTTTCGTCAACTATAGGCAGTTTTTCTATCCGGTTATCATTAAGAAGCTTCTTTGCCTGTTTGAGAGAACTACCTTCTGGCAGAGTGACGAGTTTAGATTTAGTCATTACATCTCGAATAGGGGTTGAGTGTTTTGGGGCTGTTCTCAAATCTCTGTTGGTAAGGATGCCTACCAGTTTGTTATTTTTTGTTATAGGAATGCCAGTGATATGATATTTTTCCATCAGACGAAGTGCTGTGGACAATGTTTGGTCAGGATCCATTGTGATGGGGTCTGGAATCATTGCGCTTACGGAACGTTTAACCTGATCAACCATTTTACGCTGTCTCTCTGGAGGTAGATTGCGATGGATGATCCCTATACCCCCTTCCTGAGCCAGTGCAATTGCTAAACTTGCCTCAGTGACAGTATCCATCGGCGCACTGATTAGTGGACAATTTATAGATATTTTTTGAGTGAGCTTTGTCTTTAGGTTTACTTCTGTAGGCAAAACCTTTGAATGGCCAGGAAGCAAGAGGACATCGTCAAAAGTTAGGTAAGTTTTAATTGTAGCTGCATTTAACATATATAGAAATATAAACCCGCTTTAAAGATGAGAGGTAATATTAATCTGAACGATCCAAATCATATGGTAAGAGCGTTATGATATCATGACTATTTATAAATTTTTACGAAAATACGCGTGTAATAAATATTCAGATATTACCGTTTGGTTATCTCAAGAATTTTTTAACGGTACTTCAATGGATCTTTTGTCCCAATTTTTTTAAATCCTTTCAGGCGAAGCAAACAACTATCGCAGATCCCGCAGGCTAATCCTGTTATAGAAGGGTCATAGCAACTATGGGTAAGTCCGTAATCAACACCTAGACTTAACCCTTTTTTAATGATCTCTGCCTTGGTCATCTGCATGAGCGGGGTGTGTATTTTAAATTTACTAAAACCTTCCACGCTTGCTTTGGTAGCAAGATTGGCAAGCACTTCGAATGCGGTAATAAACTCGGGGCGGCAATCAGGATACCCACTGTAATCAACCGAATTTACGCCAATAAAAATATTATCGCATTTTTTTACCTCAGCATAAGCCAAAGTATAGGATAGAAATAGGGTGTTTCTAGCTGGCACATAGGTAGCCGGAATAGATGATGACATTTCTTCTTCATTACGATGAGTAGGGACATCAATAGAATCGGTCAGCGCAGAATTACCGAATTGCGTTAGATCCATATTTACAATACGATGTTCTTTAACTCCTAGATGCTCTGCAATTATTTTAGCTTTCTCAATCTCAACTTTGTGTCGTTGGCCATAATTAAAGCTAATGGTAAATAGGTCATATCCAGCCTTTTTTGCAATGGCCAACGTGGTAGTTGAATCAAGTCCACCACTAAGTAAAACAATGGCTTTTGGGGTCATTAGGAGAAGTATTTAAGGTTGACTTTAATTAATGATATTATATACTAAATTATTTACACAATATCATAAACCTCTTTTATTAAAAGAGTTTCAGGAGCTTTAAATGTTTGAAAACCTCTCAGATCGGTTGGGGGCCATATACAAGAAGCTAAAAGGTCGTGGTGTTCTTAAAGAAGCTGATGTCGATGAGGCTCTTCGAGAGATTAGAATCGCAATGATTGAAGCGGATGTAAGTTTGTCTGCGATAAAGCCCTTTCTTATGGACGTTAGGGAGAAGGGAGTTGGGCAAGAAGTTTTAAAGAGCCTGACGCCGGGTCACCAGATGGTAAAGATTGTCAATGATCAGTTGATATCTTTATTGGGTGGTCAATTTAAGGAATTAGCGCTTGCGTCGAGTCTGCCAACAGTATTTCTGATGGCGGGTCTTCAGGGTGCAGGCAAGACTACTACTGCGGGTAAGTTAGCAAAGAGATTTAAGGATAAAGGGAAAAACTGCCTACTGGTTCCTGCAGATGTATACCGTCCGGCAGCGATTGAACAGTTGAATATAATTGGTCGAGACCTTGATGTTGAGGTCTACAAAGCAGAAGGTGAAACAAACCCTGTGAAAATTTGTCAGAATGCTATTGAATCAGCCTCGAAGAAAATGATTCATGTTGTTATTCTCGATACTGCCGGTCGGCTTCAGGTTGATGAAGAGTTGATGTCAGAGCTTAAATCTATTAAGGAAAAGGTTCAGCCACATCAGTCATTATTTGTTGTTGATGCAATGATGGGTCAACAAGCGGCAGAGGTGG
This sequence comes from Nitrospinaceae bacterium, assembly GCA_029937635.1. GTDB lineage: Bacteria > Nitrospinota > Nitrospinia > Nitrospinales > VA-1 > Nitromaritima. The sequence goes on along the minus strand of JAPYPM010000090.1, from coordinate 2,884 downwards.
CTCGTAGCTTCAATGAGGAGATTGGTATTGATGGTGTGATTCTTACAAAAATGGACGGTGACGCCCGTGGCGGGGCGGCTCTTTCTGTTAATAGTGTGACGGGGGGGAAACCGGTTGTTTTTATTGGGACAGGAGAAAAGCTAGATGCGTTGGAACCTTTTCATGCCGAAAGAATAGTTTCGCGCATGCTTGGCATGGGCGATGTACTATCCTTGGTCGAAAAAGCTGAAACCGCATACGATTTGGAAGAACAAGCTAGACTTGAAAAAAAAATCAAGAAAAATGCCTTTACTTTGAATGACTTTAAAGATCAACTTATGCAGATACAAAAGATGGGATCGATTCAGCAATTAATAGGAATGATTCCTGGCGCAAACAAATTAAAAGGATTAGCTGTAGATGAAAGTGCCTTTGTTAAGGTTGAGGCAATTATTAATTCGATGACTCTTTCTGAACAGAATAAACACAATATCGTTAATTCGAGTAGAAAACGCCGGATTGCTTTGGGTAGTGGAACAACAGTCAATGATGTGAACAAATTGCTTAAGCAATTTGTTCAGATGCAGAAGATGATGAAAAAAATGTCTTCGGGTAAAGGACGCGGAGGATTTGACTTAGGCTCAATGATGGGTGGGCGTGGAATGAGTCCATTTGGATGATGCTTAAATGTCAAAATAAGGACAGATAACTTTGAAAATTTATAATTAACTTTAAGGAGGTAATGCTTTGGCTGTTGTATTAAGAATGACTAGGCGTGGGTCGAAGAAAAAACCGTTTTATCGAATTGTGGCGGCAGATTCTCGTAGTCCTAGAGATGGGAAGTTTCTAGAAATGCTAGGAACGTATGATCCACTAAAAACAGAAAATAATATAAAAATAGATGCTGAAAAGGTAACTTCCTGGGTTAAGAAAGGTGCTAAGCCTAGCGACACAGTGGCGTCTCTTTTAAAGAAAGCGGGAGTTGAATAAGACTCTTTTAAGGACTCCTCCGTATAAAACGTGATTTAGGAAACACTTGGCTTTTGTATTTTAGGTTTCGGTTTAAGACGTAATCTAGTTATAAGCAGGCTGAATTTTGCGTAATTATGGGCAAGGAGGATAACTAATGAAAGAACTTATTTTGGTTATGGCCAGAGCTTTGGTTGACAAGCCTGAAGAAGTAGAAGTTAGAGAGGTTAAGGGTGGCATTACAGTAATTTTTGAACTTAAGGTTGCTAAAGAAGACTTGGGAAAGATAATAGGCAAACAGGGCAAACAGGGGAAAATGGCTCACGCTATGCGGACGATTCTCATTGCTACGGCTACTAAGCTTAAAAAAAGAGCAGTCTTGGAAATCATTGAATAGAAATGAACTGGGTATCTATCGGGAAAATTACTAAGACGCATGGTCTTAAAGGGGAGTTGAAATTTCACCCTTCTCTTGATGAAGCTTGGGTTGTCGGATTAAAACAAGTTCGGTTGAGCTTTAAAAGTGCACTGCTAGACTACGCAGATTACGATATCCAATCAATTCGTGGTAAGGACAGCCCTTTTATTATAAAGTTTCAAGGAGTGGATAATTTAGAAATTGCAAATAATCTTGCCGGGCAGGTTCTTTATATTTCTCGAGACAAATTCCCAGACTTACCAGAGAATGAGTATTATTGGTTTCAGGTTGAAGGTCTAGAAGTGTATGACGAAGCTGGTTACTATCATGGCGATATCGAGGAAATTATTCGTACAGGAAGCAACGATGTGTATGTGGTTCGTAATGGCAAAAGGGAATTATTGCTTCCCATGATCGATTCGGTTGTCAAAACAATAGATCTTGAAGCAAGAAAATTAATTTTTCATCCCTTGGAGGGCTTGCTTGAAGACACATCAGTTTGATATTATCACGATCTTCCCAGAAATGTTTGAGTCTACTTTTAGTGAAAGTATTCTAAAGCGTGCACAAGATCAGGAGTTAATAAACATAGACCTCCATGACTTGCGTGAATATACTCTGGACAAACATAAAAAGACGGATGATTATCCTTTTGGTGGTGGAGTTGGGTTGATTATGTCCATTGATCCTATAGTTAGAGCGATTGAAACCATTAAGGAAACTAGGCCTGATGTACGATCGATTTTACTTTCTCCGGGAGGAAAGGCATTCAATCAGAAAATGGCATGGGAGCTCTCTCGGGAAGAGAATTTGATTTTTGTTTGCGGTCGCTATGAGGGTGTTGATGAGCGGGTTTTAAATTTTGTTGATGATGCGATATCTATTGGCGATTATGTGATGGGAGGTGGGGAAATCCCTACGATGGTTTTGATTGAAGCTATTTCAAGGCTTATCCCAAACGTTGTAGGAGATCAGTCATCTCTTGTTGAGGAATCTTTTGAATGTAATAGATTGGAGTACCCGCAGTATACGAAGCCACGTGAGTATAGAGGGTTAAAAGTTCCGGAGGTTTTGCTTTCAGGCAATCATAAAAAAATTCAGGATTGGCGACTCAAAGAAGCACTAAAAAAAACAGCTGAGATAAGGCCGGATCTTTTGAGTAAAGAAGCAAAAAAAGGTGATTAAACTTAAGCGGAAAAAAATAAAAAGGAACAAAAACTTTAAAGTTTAACTTGGAAGATATAATACAGAATGAAATTCACCTAGCTCTGATTCATTACCCGGTGTACAACAAAATTGGTGAAGTTGTTACTTCATCGGTTACTACGCTGGATGTACACGATATATCTCGTGTGGCGAGAACTTATGATGCTAATAGTTTTTGTGTAGTGACTCCGTTAAAAACACAGCGGCAACTGGTTGAACGTTTGATTGGGCACTGGATGACAGGTTTTGGGGCGGAATATAATCCCACCCGAAAAGAAGCTCTGCTTGTAACGAAGGTGATGAACAATCTTA
>JAPYPM010000089.1 GCA_029937635.1 Nitrospinaceae bacterium | reverse complement strand
ATACCCACCCATGCTACTGCCAATAAGACACACTTTCTTAGTTTGAAATTGATCTAACAAGTCAAATATAATTTTAATCTGGCTAGACAAAGTCATATTTTCAAAGTCACCTCCTTCAAGGTCTGGAGTAATCAACGACACCCCTATTTCCTTAAATCTATTTTTGAATGCGGAAGCTTTTTTGGATGAAGGACCAGATGCAAATCCATGCAAATAGACAAATTCATTCATATGCTTTAATTCTTATCATTCACATCATAATTAAGCTCTAGTAAAAGGACATTCTGGCGCATCTTGTATAGTAAAATAAGGCCTGGTAAAGCTGCAAGGAAGGTAATAAAGAAAAATATAACCCAGCCAACTTCATGAGATAAGTAACCAGAGGGTGGGCCAACAAAAATTCTTCCCAATGATGCCAATGCTGAAAATAATGCAAATTGAGTAGCCGTATAACGATGGTCACATAAAGCCATAAGAAAAGCTACAAAGGCTGCCGTTCCCATTCCTCCAGCTAAATTTTCAAAAGCTACAGCAGTAACCATAATAGAATAAACTTTTCCTGCATAAGCTAGAACCATAAAAGAAAGGTTTGAAACAGCTTGTAAAATACCAAAAATCATAAGAGATCGGTATAAACCCAAACGTGCCAGCATGACACCTCCATAAAGAGCTCCAAAAATTGTTGCCAAAAGCCCCAAACCCTTGTTAATTGTCCCAACTTCTGCAATAGAAAAGCCAGGTCCTCTAATAAGAAACGCTGTAGTCAAACTTCCAGCAAAGGCATCACCAATTTTATATAAAATTATGAGGGCAAGAAATGCCCATGACGCAGGACGTTCAAAAAATTCGGTAAGAGGACCCGATATCGCCTCTTTCAACGATTGTGGAGGGCGAGACACAACTTCTGGTTCCGGTCCAAAAAACGTTGCCATAACACCGACCATCATCAGTCCGGCCATTAATAAATAGGTTAAACGCCAACCTAACGGCCCTGCTAGAACAAGTGCTAGCGCTCCAGATACCAGCATGGCAATTCTGTATCCAGTAACCGAAACAGCAGCGCCTAAACCGCGCTCTTTTACTCTAAGCACATCTGTTCTATACGCGTCAAATACTACATCCTGTGTAGCTGAGGTGAAAGTAAGAAGTAATGCAATTGATGCCACCAGCCATGGTGTATCTTTAGGAGAAGTAAGCCCCAATAAAATGATTAGACCAATCAAGACAAACTGTGTACCTAATATCCACCCACGACGCCTTCCTAGGAACGGGAGCGCATATCGGTCCAATAGCGGTGCCCAAAAAAACTTTAATGCATATGGAAGACCAACAAGGCTAAAAATACCTATTGTTTTTAAATCTACACCTTCTACGGCCATCCATGCCTGAAGGGTACCACCCGTTAAAGCAAGAGGTAAACCCGAAGCAAACCCAAGAAAAGCAACCGTTAGAACTCTACGATTGGCCAATAATTTTAAGGTACGTACATATTTTTCAGCTGAGACATTACCCATAAGTTATTATTTTATAATAATATCTAAAACCTTAACAGCACGATCAAAGAATAAGATGGAAAATTAAATGATAAATTCGTAGCATTTATGAATGGATTGCAAAAAAGATAGAAGTCTCATAAAATTAATTGAGAATGATTCCTATAATAAGGACTATTAGTCCCGAAGTCATTGATTTTTTTGTAATATTAATAGGTCATTCATCCGTTAAAGAAAGAAAACCTCATCATTTGATATGAAAAATTCAGAATCAATACAATTAGTAAAAGAACAACTCAAAATTAAATCAATAGAGTTGCGTAAAGTCACAGAAGATAATGCAACTGTTACAAAAAAAATTAAAACTCTTATTACAGACAGTCAAGCGGGTTTTAAAAAACTAAAAACCGTAATCAGTCAAAAAGACACACAAATTCAACATACGTTAAAAGAAGTTAGGATAGTAAAAGATAGTCTGAAAGTGGCTAAAGCGTCAGCCAACGAAAAAGTAATACCTCAAGGAATTGACCCTAAAATAATAAAAAAAATAAAAGAGATAAAAATAAACTCTGAAAAATTACAAAAGGAACTACAGGGTGAGCAGGATTTTAATAAAAAGTTTAAAAAAGAAAAAAACACACTTATTAAAGAATTAAAAAGATTAAAAAAAGAAGAAGGAAAAGTAGAAGAACTCTACAAAAGAATAGAAAAATTTAAAAAAGAATTAGCTAAAAAACAAAACGCATCTAGTGAGCTAGACGATACTACAAAAAAACTAATACAAGAAAAAGATGAACTAATAACTAAACTTAAGGAAGTTCTAGCAAAAGGGGTTGACTCGACAACAATACCCGAAGAAATCCAAGCAGACGAACGATTTGAGGGAATGCAGCCTTCTGAAATCATAACAGTTCTTAAAGAGGATTTAGATGATTTGGAAATGCAGCGTAAAAAACTCAAAAAAAGATTTGAGATGCTAACAGAAACAAATGAAGAATTACAAACAAAACTTAACTTAGCAAGTGAAGACAAAAAAGGCGGGCAAAAAGTCAATACTGAAACCCGATCTGCAAGTACAGAAGAGTTTGGTGGTGGACTGGAGGCATTTCTTATAACGTATGCCGATATGGTTACACTACTTTTAGTTATCTTTGTGTTGATGTATAGCATATCAGATCCCAATCCAGAAAAGTTTGCTGAAGCCATGGGATCAATGCAAGACAGGAAAATAGAAGTCGTAAGTGTCAATGTAAGATTAGACCCAAAAGAAATGGCCATGCTTGAAAAATTAAGAGAGATGGTTAAAGATAATGTTGACCCAGATCAACTTATTCGCGGCGACACGAAAACTATATTGTTTAAAATTCCAAGTGGAGATTTGTTTGGTCCAGGTAAAGCATCACTATTACCTGGGGCTGGTAAGTTAATCATCTCAGTGATTGCCAAAGAAATGGAAGACGGAGTGAAACAAGTCCTCGTTGATGGTCATACCGACAATGTACCAACTCGCACTAAAATGTTTCCATCTAACTGGGAACTTTCTGCATCTAGAGCAGCAAGCGTAGCTCGTTTTATTATTAAAAAGATGCGCTACTCCTCAAAATTACTAGTGGTGACCGGTTACGGGAGTGAGCGACCATTAAAACCAAACACTAACGACGATAACCGGGCCGCTAACCGACGTGTAGAAATAAAAATTTCAAAAGACAAGAATGTGTGGGCAGCTCAAGAAAAGAAAAGACAAGATAAAATAGCCAAAGAAAACGCAAAAAAAGAAAATAAACAATAGTAATACCAAAGTATCATTTAACTGATAAAAATCTAACGTGCAAACACAAACTTATTATTTCAACACATAAAAGAAATATTAAAAAATGGAAGTAACAGGCGAAAAAATAAATGATGCCGAAAATTTGTTTTATAACCGGCAATCCTTTTTAAGGTTTAATCAATTTAAAATTGATCGAACTCTAAATACATTATCTGCAATAGATCAACTTATCTTTTCAACCGTCCCTCGCCTCCTTCATGTTAATCAGAAAGGATTGCCAGGATTTGTTGACCATGAAAATGTTCCATGCGGAATCATGAATTTCTCTATGGACCACGAGTCTCTTGTAGCTGCAGAAAAACTTTTCCCTAACATCATAATACGAAGACAAAAAAATTTAACCCCAGTCATTCACACCGCATTACTGATGGGATCTCTTGGCTCAATTGCACAAAGCAAAAAATCTGACCTTGATTATACTTTACTAGTTGATAAAAATAGTTTCACCGAAAACAGTCTTAAACTATTTCAAAAAAAACTAAACCTGATAGAAACCTGGACTTGGGATAATTACCATTTAGAAACACATTTCTTTATTAATGACCATAACGAGGTTCGTAATAATATTTTTGGAGAAAGCGATAGTGAAAGTACAGGGTCCGCACTAGCAAAATTACTTAAAGAAGAAATGTATCGAACTATGATTATAGTCACCGGTAAAATTCCATTCTGGCTTATCGCTCCTGTTGAATGTGATGACCATCGTTATTCTGAGTTATACAAGATGATCAATGCTAATAAAACTCTTCTCAAAAAAGAAGAATTTATTGATATGGGAAACGTTGATGACATTTCGAACGGTGAATTTTTTGGCGCTTCAATTTGGGCGCTGATCAAATCATTTAAGTCTCCTTTTAAAACATTAATGAAAATGGGAATTCTGGAAGATTATATGTTCACAGAAACAAAGTCGAACCTCTTATCACACCAAGTTAAAGAGAGAATATTTAATGGCACCCCTCACGATCAAATAGATCCATACCTTCTAATGTTTTCAAGAGTACAAAAATATTTTTCTGATAATAAAGAAGAAAACCAAGTGGAAGCTTTACGTTCAGCATTTTACTTAAAAGTGGGAACTAAGGTCACAAGCGATGAAATGGCAAATGGTTCTGACCACTGGAAAAAAATAACTTTAATAAAAATGCTTAAAGAGTGGGGATGGGATGGACCAAAAGTAGACCATATAAACAAATATTACACCGATTGGCAGATGAATCAAAAAGTTGAATTGGGTAACAGAATTAACAAAATTTTAATGGGTTCCTATAAAAATATTTCGGATAAAAATAGTACTCTTGACGCAAGTGAAAGCATGATAACAGAAAAAGACACCAACCTCCTCGGACGAAAACTATTTAGCGCCTATCGGAGTGTACCCAATAAGGTGGAAAATGTTGGCGCTCTTATTGATGGTAAAACAAACGAAGCGAAGTTGACTTTTCTTTATGAAAAACCCAAAAATAAAGAAGAAAAAGGCGCATGGTATCTAATTAGAGGTCGAGCACCAGCCTATATTAATAAGGTTGATCCAACTGCTATCATCAAAAAAAGTGGCTTACTGCCAACTCTGATCGCTTTCACAGCAAACAATCATCTTTATTCTACAAAAGTTGAAAAATATGACGATGACAACACAGAAGTTTTGCTCCAAGCGGAAGGAGAATCAATAAAACAAAATGATTTAATACATTTACTAAATCAAATTTCATCCTTCATATCATCTGTGAATATTGCCGCAATTTCAAACGAAGACATCATGGCTGACCCTAAGATTAAACAGCTTTATTTAATTGCGGATTTTGGGAATCCCCCACCTATTTTTGTGACGTTAGGAGATATAAAACAGTGTAAAACATCAGCAGAACTAAACGATTTTCTTAATAAACGGTTAGACAAAATTAACAGTCTCTCCACTATTTATATAACAACCTGGGGTGAACTTTTCTGTAAAACATATTCAGGTCTTAGTTGCATGGATCGTGCCTTTAAAGAATTAAGCCCTCAATTGGACGCTAAAAAAATAGAACAACCTAATTTTCTTAAGTATTTTATTCCATGTGACCGTAAAGACTTAATTAAGATACCTTGGCTCCATACTTTTATAATACGCTCGTTAAAAAAAAGATCGATGCCAAGCAATATTAAAAGCCCTAATTAATAGATTAATTTATGGTAAAAAATTCAAAAAAATTAGAGTATGGTGATGAAAGTATCGAAGCGACCGGAGGATTTGATTTCGGGACTATCCTGGGCGTAGTTGCTGGAATCGGACTTATTCTTCTAGCCATTCTTCTTGGGGGTGATGCCGGTGTTTTTTTAAATACAAATGCTGCGTTGATCGTTTTTGGGGGATGCATTTCTACTACTTTTATTGCTTTTCCGTCCACTAAAATTCTTGAGATGGTACCCGTTATTTTGTCGGCATTTCGCCCAGATGGTGGTGAAGCGGTCGAACATATAGATGAAATCATGGAACTTGCAGAAAAATACCGTAAAGGGGGTATGAAGGTTCTGGAGTCTGCTGAATCAAAAATTGAAAATCGTTTTTTAAAGAATGGTATTTCAATGATTGTCGACGGTTATAACTCACGTGACATTTATGAGATCCTAGATCATGAAATAACTTCTCTAAAAGAAAGGCACAACGGCGGACAAAAAGTTTTAAGATTTTTGGGGGTACAAGCACCGGTATTTGGTATGGCTGGAACTCTAATCGGTCTTATTCAAATGCTGATGCACATTGACAACCCAGCAACCCTTGGGCCAGCGCTTGCCACAGCATTAATAACTACATTTTATGGCCTTATTTTTGCTAATCTCTTAATAACACCTATAACCGCAAAGCTTTCAATAAGAACAGAACACGAAATTATATTGATCGGAACTATACGTGTTGGAGTCATGGGTATTTTTGAACGATCAAACCCATCAAAAATACAAAAAAGTATGAATGCACTTCTACCCCCCCATGAGAGAAAATACGATTAAACTATGTCCAATGTTGACGAAGTCATAGCTCTCATAGCAAAAGAATCCAAGCAAGATGGAGCTGACTTTACTGAATATGATCTTAATGGTGCTAATATTGAGGGCGCGAGTTTTGTTTATGCAACTTTTGATAAAACAAAATTAGAAAACTCTACACTTACCGGAATCAACTTTACTCAGGCTTCACTTCAAGGTAGCTCCTTAAAAAATTCTAAACTTACAGATATCGATTTTACAGGAGCAAAGTTAACTGGGGTTAACTTTGAAGAAGCGGTTTTTGTAAACTGTAATTTTAAAAATGTCACCGCAGAACAATGCGAACTATCAAATGCCAATTTTAAAAATTGCAAGATGAGTGGCTCTAATCTAAACCATTCGAATTTTTATTCTACTATCATCGACGAATGCGATCTTTCATTTTCAAGGCTTATGTATACCTATATGAAGCAGGTGGAAATAAGTAAGTCAAAAATGAAAGGAGTTAATGCCAGAGGATCAGACCTAAGCTTTTCTAAAATAAATGAAACAGACTTATCTGGAGCAATCCTGAAATATTCAGACTTAAGTTCCTGCACATTAAAAGGAGTTAAATTAAGTAATGCAAACTTAATTGGAGTAAACTTAAAGGATGCTTTTTGTTCTGAAACTCAAATAGATGAAGCCAATTTAGAAGGAGCTGACCTCACCTACGCTAACCTGAAAGGCTTAAACCTTCAAAATTCATTTTTCCTTGAAGCCAACTTACATGGAACTAATTTCACTAATGCTAATTTAGCTGATGCTTATCTAGTAGACGCCAATATCTCAAAGGCCATTACTGAGGGTGCTAATCTAGAGAATACAATACTTGAGTAATTATTTTAAAACGTTCTGCTATTTTTCATCTCTCCAATATTACCTTTTAAGTTTTACTGCATCTTTATTTTTATTTTATTTTTTTGGATATTCTAAAGTTCGAAAACCAACGTTTTCAAAGTAATCATTGGGGTCTGCTTCTGTTCTAGAAAAAGTGTAACGATAAGCCTCTAAAAAGTAATGTCCGGCCTTTTGAAAGGCATTTCCACGTAACACTTTCAATATTTTCCCATATCTTGGATTTTTGTAAGTGCTACCTGGGTAAGGTTGATACCAGTCCAAAGTCCACTCCATAACATTTCCCCCCAGATCATAAACTTTATATGGACTAACGTCGTCAGGGTATTTACCCACTTCAACCAAAGCTCTTGCTCCATCAATGTCCATATTAGATATTCCTTTTTCATAATCGTTGCCCCAGGGATATAACAGTCCGTCAACCCCTCGAGCAGCCTTCTCCCACTGTGCTTCTGACGGTAATGTTTTTTGAGCCCAAAGGCCGTAGGTCAATGCCTCTCTCCAGGTAATATGAGTAACTGGATAACGACCTGTTCCCTTTGCGTATGCCTCATTTTCCCAATGACCTGGTAACTCATCATAACCGGATGAATCAAGAAAACGTTTATATTCTTCGTTGGTTACTTCATATTTATCTATATAATATGCATCAAGAAATATTTTTCTAGATGGGTGCTGATCTACAAAAAGTGGTTTAACTGCACCTATTTTAAGGTGCATTTTTTCATCATCTATTTTATTTGTTCCCATAAAAAATTCTCCTGCTGGGACAAGAACCATTTCTTTCCCATCTATTAGAGACATTTTCACAAGAGGGAGAGTATCGTTTTTTATTTCATGATCAAAGAAATCGCTACAACCATGAAAAGTTAATATAACAATAAAAGAAAACACAACAGCAAACTTCGTTCCCAAAGCTAAAGGTAAGTTCCCAAAATAAAACTTACTACTATTATGTTTTTTCAATTCATATATTTTCAAAAAGAGTCCCTCAATAAGTTATCTTTAATCCTGTGGTGCATCTTCCTTTTTATCATTCTAGTACCTGATATAGGAAGGACTTTTGACAAAAAGCTAGCCAAAAACTCAAAAGGTAAAAACTATCCTCATATATTAAAGTCCGACAACTTCTCACTAAACGCTAGAAATGTAAAGGTACTTAAATCTCAAGGAAATACGCTTTGGATGGGAACATCCATGGGAATCATAAAATATGATACAACCTCGGTTGACAATTATACTGTCTATGATAATCGCAACTCTCTTTTAAGCAATGGAATTTTTAGTATTTCGATAGGTCCGAAAAACCAGCTATGGTTTGGAACATATGGGGGTGGACTTAGTCTTTTAGTTGATAAGGAATGGATAAACATCAACACGCCTCAAGGTCTTAACGATTCATTTGTTTATGATTTAAAATTTATCCAAAAAACAATGTGGATTGCTACCTGGAGTGGGGTCAATCGAGTACAAGGCGACCCGCTAATTCGTGATTCCTGGTCTAGTTTTACAACTGAGAACACTAACGGTGGATTAATAGATAATTGGGTTTATGCTATTGAAATTGTGAAAAACAACAATATTTGGT
>JAPYPM010000088.1 GCA_029937635.1 Nitrospinaceae bacterium | reverse complement strand
GCCTATAGCTCAGTTGGCTAGAGCTCCCGGCTCATAACCGGGCGGTCGGAGGTTCGAGTCCTCCTGGGCCCATAAAGATATTATAGATTTACGGTTTTTTTTCGTAAAACCTTTTCTATTTATCTCGCATATAGGCAACTTTACTGAATAAATTTTTTCCAGTAGTATTAAAATTAATCAAAAAATTATTCACAGTTTTTCTGTACTATTAATCTCTTTTACTTCTGTATATTTTTAATAACCAAACTATTACAAAGGAGAAGATTTTAGTAGTTTTCGCTACTGAGCTAGGCGAATGTCTTCCGGGAAGTTCCTCTTAGTCAATACTAAAAAATATTTCCCTAGTATTAAATTAGATTTTTAGGTGGATCTGAACTAGTGATCACTTTTTTGAAAACAGTCGAATAATTGAAGGGTTTTTGCAATAAATCCGCCTCTATTACTGCTAAATACCCTTGGAAACAAATTTAGCAGTTCATCTTTTCAGATATTCTAAATTTTATAGGCTATCCAGATAGAGCTAATTTTTTTCCGAAAATTCTATCCCCAGGCTAATAAAAATTTGACCTGATTATAAAAATAAATCCTGCATGGGATGGTAACAGCCTGGTGGTTTTCTAAAAAATTAGGTGTAGAAAAAAATATCTATAATTCTTCTTATCCAGAACCGTAGATTAAAAAAACCTTTAAGATTAATTCCAGTTATGAAATAAGCAAAATTACTTATAAGTTACTATAATGACAAGTGATTAGGTAGATAGTGCACACTGGTTCTTATATTTTCAGACTTATTCACTTATCAATCTGCAATCTAATAACTTTGTATGACATTTAAAATACTATTTAAATAAATTTTCATTCTTTTAGAAGATATTTTATAATTAATGCTCTTGGGTTCATAAGTGTATGTTTAATTCATGGCTACACTAGCAAAAAAAAAATTCTATTCAATTGGGAAGGAAGCAAATGAAGTCATTAGCTATGATCACAGAAAAAGATATTGAAGTTGTAAAGATTGCTTTGAATGACTCCATATCGGACATAGACAAAGAACTTAAAGAAGATGTCACAGGGAGAAAGCGGGTAGAGCTATTAGATTACAAAGACAAGTATTTAAAAGTTTGCAATAAACTACGCCAGAATCCTTCTATTTACTCGTTAAATGAAACTGAACTTGACATAGCTGCCGGTGGTCTGAATGACGCGATTCAACTACTTGATGATATATTAGAAAGTGGAGAGCTTGATGACCTAGAAACAAAAGAAACCATTGCTGCAAAAGACGAATGTAGTCATTTAGTCGATCTTTTAGCCGGTTGATTTTAAAAAATACTCTCATGAAGAGTTTACATAATAACCATAAAAAACCACCATGCGATTACCACACCAGCGCTCATACTTAAAGCCCAAGCTTTTCACTACCCCTTTTAAGACTATTCTTGTCGTCGCACATAAATTATAAATGAATCAGCATCACCATGAAAAAGTTATTTCCAGGAAAGAAAGAAACATGACTAAAATAGTCATTGGGAAAATTCTACCCCAGCCCATCATTTAACTCCTTCCCTTTGAATAAGAAACTCATCTCTTTTAATGATAAATCCATCTTGAGCAATATTCAAATATACTAAAAGTTCAGAGAAACCAACTACCATACAAAGTAATATGAACATCATCATCATTACTCGACAAAAAACAAAAAAAAATTCTTTTACCGATGTTTTTTGCTCCCACCAGCTGATGATCATTGTTAAAACAACTACTATAACCCCAGAAATAAAGTAATACCTAGGTGACATATGTTAGTTTCCCGTAATTTTTCGGCATCATCAGAAGGTTATAGAACGTTAATTCATTTGGGCTTCGAAATGCATCTATACCTATTACAATTTTGGGTTGTGCTTTTAGTGCCTCTTTTTTGTAGGTATCGAAAAATTGGTCCCAAATTGATAGGTTAAACCCATAATTTGAATTCGTCTCATCCACTTCTACAGAGTGATGAATTCGGTGCATATCAGGCGTCACTATTAAGTTTCTCAAAAAGTGATCGACTTTAACCGGTAATGCTACATTAGAGTGTGAAAAAATAGCCATTCCATTAAGAACTGCTTCAAATACTAGTACAGCTATAGGAGCTGGGCCTAGTAGAAAAATAATTCCAACTTTATAGAGCATTGACGCAAGAATCTCAATCGGATGAAAACGCAAGCCAGATGATGCATCGAGATCAAGATCTGAGTGATGAACAACGTGAAACCTCCAGAACAGAGGAACCTTATGAACAATTATATGCTGGAAATAAATCGAAAGGTCTAGAATAATTATTACCAAAAAAAATTCAAACACGTTGTTCCAGTCCAACATATTAAGCAAACCCCAACCCTTGATTTCAAAATTTTTTGCAGCACCAACTGCCGCGGCACCAAACAAAAATTTAAGCAGCAGTGTGTTTAATCCCGACAAACCAAGGTGTATTCCAAGTCGGCGAGGTTTTGAATCTAGCGTAGAATGTCTTGGAAAAAATATTTCAAGAATTAGCATCAGCACAAAAACTGAAATGAAAATTAACAAGCGAATAGTATTGCCGTCCATTTTGAATACCCCTGAATTTACTGAAATAAATAATTATGCCTCATTCTTACAGATAATTATCTAGATTTATTTTTTATCCGATTTTTTCTTTCAGCATCTTCTTGTCGCACAAGAATAATACAAGCCTCTAATATTAACCCCAAAAACCAAAGAGCAGAGAATGCGATCGTCCACAAAAATAACATGTTGAACCAATATTGATTCGGACTGTAATCACGCGAGATATGTATCAAAGCATTTATTTTTTCTTTCTCAGGCTCCGATGACTTTAGGTATGTTTGGTAAAATGGGTGACTCTTAGAATCCGCGAACCCCTTTAGCTCATCGCGTGGAAGCCTTATAAATTTGGCAATATCCATTATATTTTCCTTAAAGAATACCCTCATTTTCCGCATTTCACTAGTGTCCGGTGGGTTCGTGGCGCAATACCAAAATGTTATTACTACAGCCAAGATAAACGATAACCAAAATGAAATTCGTCTATTTAGAACTTCCTTTTTGGAGTCTCTCATTTGTTCTGTTTGTTCTAGATCACCCTCCATTATTCTTCCTCCAAGAAAACAAAAACCTAAGATTTTTCACAAAAGCTAACTGAAAATCACTAATAGTTAAATTATACATATCGTTGTAAGGTTCAACAAAAAAGTGGATTACAAGTCTTTAGACATATGAATCAATAAACTAAATATCATTTAATAAAGTGGCAAATTTATAGATATATTAAACGGATGAATCTATTACAATAATAGTTTAACTTATTAGGCCTTGTTGTATTAATAAAATCGAAATCATTAAAGAACAATTAATAATTTATTAACTATTATTAATTTACTAATTTTAAAATTGTTTCTAATTTTCTAAAAATCAGGCCGTTATCAATGAATCTATAGTTTGATTCTCAATTTACTCAGCAATATATGACGGTATATGAAAATTTTTCTACCGATAATAAATACTTTTGAAGTTTGAATACTCCAGAATCCGACAGACCAACTGAAACCTCAATTGGCTATTTATTTCTGCTAAAACAAAACTCTGCCTTTAGAAACCTCTGGTATGGACAAGTTATTTCAGAATTGGGTAACTGGGTAAGCAGTATTGCGCTGTATGCTCTAATTCTTCAACTAACTGGCTCCGGAATGGCAATGGCGGCTGCTATGATGGCAAAACTTTTGCCCATGGTTATCATAAGCCCTTTTGCAGGAGTTGTGATCGACCGTATTGATCGAAAAACCGTATTGATCGCAAGTGACATTCTTCGTTGTTTTACTGTCTTAGGTCTTCTTATAGTAGATGGTAGAGAAGATCTATGGATAGTTTATTCGTTAATTTTATTCGAGGTTGCTCTGACTGGCTTTTTTGAACCTGCAAGAAGCGCTATTCTCCCATCCATTGTAGAAAAAAATCATCTGGTCACTGCAAACACATTATCTGGAGTTACTTGGTCAATTATGCTGACATTGGGAGCGGCATTAGGTGGATTTGTAGTAAGTGTTTTTGGAATTAAAACAGCTCTCATCCTTGATGCTTTAACTTATCTCCTGTCGACATGGTTCATAATTAAAATTTCTTACCCAAACACAAAATATGAAGAACGTATTAATAAAAAAAAATCAAGTGGAATCAAAGGACTCTTAGAGGGCTTACGCTATCTTATCTCTCATCCTACTGTTCTAGCTTTCACTTTATTAAAATCTGGGATGGCCATTAAAGGCGGTATAATGACATTAATTCCATTATTTGCTAGTCGGTTATGGACAGACCCTGCTGCAGTGTCTATGTCAGTGGGTATCATGTTTTCCTCTAGAGGGATTGGATCTGCAATAGGGCCTGTCTTAGTAAGAAAATGGTTAGGAGAATCTCCAAAAATTCTAAAAGGAGCTATTCTTGCTGCATTTTTTCTTGGAAGTTTTGCAATTTTAGCATTCTCGTTCTCGAAAAATATCTGGATGGCTTCACTATGTATAGGATTATCAGGGATGTCCGGATCAATAGTCTGGGTATTCAGCACTGCTCTTATTCACTTGGAAGCCGATAGAAATTTTCTAGGAAGAATCTTTGGAATTGAAATGGCTCTATTGACATTAATTATGGGTATCAGTAATGGGTTAGTTGGAGTTACTATTGATAAGCTACAAATAACTATTCAATCAGTAATTCTATGGATGAGCGGAATATATATGATCCCTGGAATGCTATGGATTTTGTTTCTAACTTTGAGAGTTAGCTTGAAAAAAAGCTAATTAATGGATATTAAAGTTTTTAAGTAAAGTATTCTGCTAATGATTTACCAATATCAAAATGGTGTATGAAAGTTTCGCTTTCATCTAATCCTTTTGCCCAGAGATAGGCTTCTTGCACGTTCTTTGACATTCCTAGTGCGTGAAGAACGGCAACCGATACGTAACTTGTAGCTAAGTCTGGAGACTTTGAGTATAAAACTACCAAACCTTGCATTATTTGACTTTTTTGTTCATCAAGTTCTCTAAATTTCTCAACTAGGCTTTTAACATTTTCCTCGCCATATGTATTGTTATAGCTAGCCCCAATAATTGGCGAACGGTAAAGCTCTAAAATTTCTTCCTCTAATGGTATTAGAGATTCAGGCACAGGAAACCTCAAAAAATGACAATCTAAGCTGACTCTGACTCTGACTCGAGCGATTTTTTGTCAGCAATATACTTTTCAAATTCATTTACATAGGACAGTTGGCTGAGGTCAGTCATGCGATCCAAAAAAACTTTTCCATCCAAGTGATCTATTTCATGCTGAAGAACCACTGCAAGAAAGCCTTCTGCATTAACAGTAACGGGAACTCCCTTACGGTCAAAATATTCCACAATTATCCTTCGGGATCTAGGAACCAAACCCCGTAAGTCCTTTAAACTCAAGCATCCTTCCCAACTCGAGACTATATCCTGCTCATAATATGTTATCGAGGGATTAATCAAAATTGTTAGAGGAAGATTAGGGGCCTCAGAATAGCGTTCGTTGGGTGAACATTCAATAACAACCAAGCGTAAAGACTGAAATACCTGAGGTGCAGCCAAACCAACACCATCTTCTTCATGCATCGTTTCTATCATATCGTCAATTAATGACTGAATTATATTGCCTTGGGATTTTAAAGAATCCAAATCAACTAAAGCGGCTTTCTGGCGTAAAATAGGATTCCCCAGTTTAGCCACTTGAAGTAGTGCCATAAAACATCCTTTCTAAAAATATTTATTATTTTAATAATTGTAAACCTTCGAAAATTAAAAAACAATACCGAGGTATACGTGAAAAATAAATTACACCTAAAAATACTTTATCAATATTCTGTTTACAATTTTTAGCTAAAATAGCTGACTCACCTTCTAAAACAAATAGATCTAGCAAAAAGAAATAATAACTAATCGGATCAGTCAATGAATTAGCACTTAAAAGCACTTTTTATTTTGACATCACACCTCACTCTAATATATATTACTTCCATACCAAGATTCATTTATGAAGTTTAAGAAAATTTTTATTTTTTGTTAGAGTTGTAGAACGGCCAAAACTTAACGTGGGGAGATAGCATGACAAAAGACGATTTAGTAACAGCTGTAGTTAAAAGTTGTAAGGGTGATGACCTTTCGAAAAGATTAGTATCAAATATTATCGATTCAACCTTTGAGGCAATTTCAAAGTCAATCAAAAAAGAGAAACGGTTTTCTTATCCAGCATTTGGTACATTTACAGTTAGAAACAGGAAAGCTAGGAAGGGAAGAAACCCTCAAACTGGAGAAGAGATAAAAATTAAGGCTAGTAAGACAGTAGGATTTAAGCCTGCTCCTACATTAAAGACTTCTCTTTAAGTTACTCAATAAACGCCTCAAAATTTTGAGGCGTTAATATATTGATAAAAAAAAATATAAGTCAAATAAGGCCTCTTTACAGTCCAGATACTATTTCTACCACAAGACCACATCTGGTCTTTATCTCATAGAAATAATCTACCGCTAACCGAATAATTTAGCTTACATTTTTCATTAAAGACTCAAGGCTTTTCGGAAAACTAACACCAGTCCTTTTGAATATTCTTTTAAGCTAGTAAGGAAAATACTTTTGTAAAGTTTTTCCAATTAATTCTAATAATTTTTTTCAAATTTTCTAAAATCACCTCGATTTACTTGCTTAGGTCTCCGTGTTTTTCGAAAAGAATGATCTTTATCCCATACCTTTTCAAGGTAGTGGCAAGTCCTACACTCTGATGTGCGCCTGAATATTTTTCTCTTGTATTTTTGCCTGACTTTGAGTACGTGCTGCTCGGAATTAAATTCTTTATGATTGTGGCAACTGGTGCAATACGTGTAAATCAACTTATTATTCTTAACTGCACTAAACTCGCCATCAAAAGCTTTAGGTAGCTCTAAGTTGGAGCAACCTGCTCCTAATAAAATAAGCAAGAAACCTAAAAATACTAAAAAACAGCCTCCACTCGCTCTATACATCAACTGGTAACAACTCAAACCCTGTAATATCTTATTTTTCATGGCTCAAGTATAAAACAGAGAATTCCGATAAGAAAGTGTCCCATGAGAAAAGTAGCTTGAAGTTAGATAGACGGGGAATGACGTTCATACCAATTTTGCCAATAAAAATTTGACATTAACGAGCTGTAATTTCTAAAAACTTTTTGAGAGTAATGTTTGGGTCGATGACCCTTTTTAAGATACCCTTTTAATCGGGATGGGCCATGGTTATAGGCTTCCAGAGCTAAGCCAAGATCACCAAACCGGAGAAATAACTTACTCAAGTAGTATGCACCCAAAGTAATATTTATTTCGGGATCATAGAGTGAAGGTATACCTTGCCACTGAACAGAGACTTCAGTCGCTAGTTCTTTTCCGGTTGCTGGTCTGATTTGCATTAGCCCAAGGGCCCCTCTGTTTGATCGAGCCCAGTTATTAAAAGAACTTTCAGTGATAATAACAGCTGTCACTAATAACGGATCAAAACTATATTTTTTACTCTCATGTACTATCAACTGGGATAATTTATTTATATGGTCTATTTCGAGTCCTGTTTTATAGCGAGAAATCTGTTTAGCAATTTGCGTTTCAATAATTTTCTTATAAAAAGATTCTCTCTTTTGCAACTTCTTGAGGGAATGGTCAAACGCCCGCTTCTCCCAAGTAACCCAAGAAGCATCAGAGGGAGTTAATCCGTAACTATTACGACTAGGCTTTTCAAAGCTTGACACTATAAATACAGCGAGAAAACTTGTAAAAAGTGAACTAAATCTCATTATGCGCATCGCTAATAAACCTTTAAACTATTTAGAAAAATTGTACAAATTTTTAAAGAAGGCGTTCAAATAAAGAGAGCTATGAAAAATCTAGAAGAAAATGGGAACCTTAGAAAAAGTCCCAAAGAAACGAGTTAATTATATTTATAATAAAGGAATTCTCTCTAAAATGTCAAACAGAGATTAAATTCCACTGCGTCCCAAAAAATAGGTTTTGCGCAGTGTTAAATAGATTCAGTTGAATTTTTTTTCTTGAAAAACTATAATGCAATTTAGAATATAACATATTTATAAACAAAACGTTATGAAGATTGTTTGTACTCACTGTCAGGCAAGCTACCAGATCGACTTACCCAAAGTCAAACCAGGGGGAGTTGAGTTTAAGTGTGCCAAATGTGAACAAAAATTTTTAGTCAAACCACAGGACACAGAGCAAGCAGAAGCCAGTGTTTCAAAAAAGCAAACAGTTGCTGCAAGCGCGCCTGCTCAAAAAAAAATAGAAACCTCGACCGAGAATGAAGAGGAAACCTCTCCAAAAGACGAGTACCCTTCCCAACAAGAGCAAGAGCCCCCTGCAGACGATAATTTAGATAATCTGATGGACGATTTATTAAATGAGGATTTAACGCTCGAATCTAAAACCTCCTTCGAAACAAAGGAGAACCAAAAGGCAGAATCTGATGCTACGACCTCTTCAGAAGGGGCTGATGATTTAGACGGATTATTTGACGACCTAATTACAGATAATACCGCAGCAGATACAGAACAAGACGACACAGTTGCTGATACCACTCCAGTAGAAGACAATATGGAAGGGGCTGACGACTTAGACGGATTATTTGACGACCTAATTACAGATGATATCGCAGCAGAGGCCAACGATACCGAACCTTCAGAAGATGATAAAGAAGACGACCT
>JAPYPM010000087.1 GCA_029937635.1 Nitrospinaceae bacterium | reverse complement strand
AGCACTCGAAGCGCTCAGCCCATGGTCCGGAATGTGACGATCTCATCGCTGCCTGGGGGAGGGCAGGGTACGAGCTTAGTTTCTCTCCGGGCGATGCGAATGAGTTCGTCGGGCGCCCCCAGTTTTTCGAGCTGACGCGCGACACTCCGCAGAGCAGATTTTTTCGAAATCAAGACCAAAATGGTAAGCCAGGCAAGCTTGATGTCGAGCCAAAGAGATGCGTTTTCGATATAAAAGAGACCCAACCGGCTTTTCCATGGCCGGATAAGTCTGCTGTACTCGAGGTCCACATCTTCAGCTTCGGCAAGAATTGCGCCTTCATCGGAAAACACGATAGAAGAAAAATCGGTGATTCCCGGTTTGATAGCGAGCAGACCTTTTTCCGCTTCTGTATAAAGATCGACATCGCGGTGCACTTGAGGCCGTGGGCCAACGAGGCTCATCGTACCCACGAGCACGTTCCACAGTTGGGTTAGTTCGTCCAATTTATAATTTCTGATTACCTGTCCGACCCGGGTTATGCGTGGATCGTTTTTTGATGTTGAATCAATCCCCGACTTATCGGCGTCCACAATCATCGAACGAAGCTTGAGGATAGTGAAATGACGGCCGCCGCGACCAACCCTTGGCGCCATGTAAATCGGCGAGCGAAAGTCCTGCAAAAAGACCAACGTCATAAACACAATTAGAACAGGTGATGTCACGGCGAGACCAAGAAATGCCACCACGAAATCAAATAAACGCTTCATGGTATCCACCGGATGAATTGGGCATTCCGCCCGGGCCGTGATGTCATTGGTTTTCGAGCCTACCGCCAGCGATATCCGCGATCGCCATGGCGCCTCTTTTATAAACGCATCCCGGGGAGTCCTGGGTTTCCACGATGCTCGAATACGCGTCTCTGAGACCAGTGTGTATGTACAAATCAGGCCGCCGGCCCGCCTCGCGATAAAGCCCTAGCACTGTCCTCGCTCGACCCGCCGAGACGCTATGTAAATCAACCATTATCACGCCCCATGGAAGCCCCTGATACACTCACAGACATAAAGCACGTCATCGTCGGTAAGCGCTGTGTGTAAGGGCAGGAGCATAAATCTTTTGGTTAATTCTTCGGTATTTTTGACATCCCCGGCCAACCCAAGGGCCGGAAACTGGTGCAGCGTTCTACCGCCCCACTGCAGAATCGTTTTTACGCCCAGGCCAAATAGATAGTCGCGCAATTCGTCCCGCCGGTCTGCTTCGATTTCGTAATTCTGATAAATATCAAAATACTCGGGATTATCGCTGGGCCCAGGAGGCAATTTCAAAGCTTCGATTTCCACTAATTGCTCGTTATACAATGCGGCTAAAGCCCTGCGCCGGGCGATGTCCTCGTGATAATGATCGAGTTTGTGCCCAAGAATAGCGGCTTGAACATTATCAAGCCGTGAATTTAACCCCCAACTTTGTACGTCTCCGTTTTGATCCCGGCCGTGGTCCCGGAATAATCGTACCTTTGCGGCGATATCGTCATCATTGGTTACCAAAGCACCACCGTCTCCGAAACTTCCCAACGTTTTTGCCGGGTAAAAACTGAAGGCGCCCGCCGCACCGAACGTGCCGGCAAACTTTCCCTTATATTGCGCCCCAAGAGATTGACAAGAATCTTCGACGACCACGAGTTCGTGGCGATGGGCAATACCCATTATTTCATCCATTCGGCAGGTGCGCCCATTCAACTGGACCGGCATTACGGCTTTTGTTTTCGGCGTGATCATTCTCTCGATCGATTCGGGATCGACCAGATGATCTTGCCCACAATCCGCCAGAACCGGTATCGCGCCCAAGAAATGAGCTGCACCCGCCGAAGCGACAAAAGTGTGTGAAGGGATAATCACTTCGTCGCCAGCGCGGACACCGGCCGCCGCCAGCCCCGCAATCAAGGCCATGGTGCCGTCTGCCAAGCCGATTGCATGGCGTACACCGAGGTAATCAGCTAATTTCCGTTCAAACTCGGCAAGGTCGGCCTGCATGATGAAGGCGCCGCGCGATAGAACGTCATCGAAGATTTTCAAATAAACTTCGCGCCGCTGAGCGAAGACCGCCCCATAATCGAAAAAGTTAACTTGCCGCGAAGTTTTCATTTACCCAAAACTCTTGCTTTGGCATATCGCCGGTCAAACAAAAACATCCCCATGGATGTATCATGACACATTCATGATTCCCGGGCACGATTCCCGGGCACGATTCTCGGGAATCCGTGCCGCATATGAGCGTTTCCTATTTTACATGAGCGTTGCGGCACATAAGATCGTTTTATGTTCAGTGTCAGGCCGGTCGCCGCGTATCGGTTCCGGCGGTAGATATGAACCGTGGTCTGTCATGAGTTCGGCGGGCATCGGTTGCAATTCTCCAAAAATCAATCGCTTCAACCAACGTTTTCCTTTCATGGTTTTCGGAATTAGATTTAAGGCGACGGCAACTTTTTTTATAGGGCGTAATAATCTCTGCCGGTACGAGACATTGTATACGTTCGTATCTCCAAAAAATTCCGTACCGAAGCCCTCGTTTGCAAAGAGTGCGGTAAGGTCCACAACCCCATAGTAGGTAATACTATAAGGGCTTGGATTGAAATCGTAGAGATCTTTGTTTGCCGTGGCGATTAATACCTTCCCGCCCGGCCGCAGAATTCGACGGCATTCCCGTAGAAACTCGTTCACTGACCGCAGATAATAAATCGCCTCAAAGAGAATCAATACATCGAAAGATTTTCCAGGGAACGGCATCGATTCTGCCGCAAATCTACATAAGGCGACACGATCCGTGTAATGGCGTTTCGCCGAATGTACTAATTCTTCGGTTAAATCTCCCGCAACAAAATTTCCTGCGCTGCGATTTAATATTCCCAGGCCCTGGCCGGCCCCACACGCGATTTCAAGTACGTCCTTATCCCGGGAAAAACCTTCCGCCCACAAATACCTGCTCAGGTTTTTCTGAAGTTGCTCTGAAGAAATTTCTTCACCCGCGACTTCCGTCACGATTGGAAAGTTTGCTTTTTCCTGCATCGGAGGCTCTTATCCGGCCTTGAAGAAAGTCAACTTCCGCGGAGAAACTGTCATAGCAGCAAATCGATTTTTTGTATTGCCGCTAAACGCTGTGCAATCAAAGGGAGTTTCGGGCAAAGGGAGTTTCGGGCAAAGGGAGTTTCGGGCAAAGAGAGTTTCGAGCGTGTCTGTAATGACATAAAAATATGACAAATTTGCGCACATTTACATATTCCATAGGGACGATGATTGAGCTATTAAAAGGGGACCTTGCTTAACGGCCCGAGTTTATCAAATCGAAAATATTTTATTTTATAAGGAAGGCATTTCCGGCACGGTTTCGGGAATATACAGAAATTAGACTTCCGTTTCCAGGCCATTACCATTGGAATCATGATTGTGATACGGGCTTTACAAAATACCGGGTTGACTGTTGGAGCGATCCTGATTTCACTCGCCGGGGCGGAAGTTGCCTTACGGCTGGCCGGGTTCCCTAACTTTTTGCTCTATGATCCCATGTACGAGGAAGCACCCCCTCCGATAACCTATGTGCTTAAACTAAATTTTACCGGACTGGGGCGCGGAGGCATCCCAATCCGGACAAACTCGTCCGGTATGCGTGCGGACCGCGAGTTCGAGCAGACCCCTAATCCGGACGTTTATAGAATCGCTTTAATCGGAGATTCCTTTACCTTTGGGCACAGAGTCGTTGTCGAGAACACTTATGGCGCAAAGCTCGAACATTCCCTGAATGGAACCGGGCGAGGCAGGTCATGGGAAGTTCTGAATTTCGGTATCAGTGGCTATAACGCCCAACGTATGGTCGAATTATTCAAGAAGCGCGTTCGCCACTATAAACCTAAGTTAGTTATTTTTTCGATCATACATAACACCTTTTCCTCGGGCAGGAGTAGGATGCGCTTTACATCTCCCGGATATATTACTGTGCCCGGGGCCACGCTTTCAGGTTGGCCGCGGCTTCAGTTGGTGCTTCGCCGTTTTCACGTTGTGAGCGCCGCGAAACTGTTGTTAACGGATTTATCAACTCTCATCGATGGGATGCACTCCCGGGCGCGCGGACCTTCGAAAGAGGGCAAATATCAAGGCGACAAAAGACGTGAATTTGTTCAGGGTATCAAAAGTGCCTGTGAGGAATTCGAAGGACGCTGCGTTATAGCGTTTATCGACCTGAATCAGACATTACCGTCAATGAAACTTGTCAAGGGACTCGCGCTGGAGAACGGGATTGAATTTTGGGCGATGGACAGAACGGGTGTAATGCCCCCACTTTCAGATATAAAACTCGACTATGATTATCATCCGAATGTGGCCGGACATACCTTCATTGCGAGCAACTTGTATGCGCATATCACGAGGCAATGATGCCGGGCCGAGCTCCGGAATTGGAAATGAACTTCAGCCGGCTAGCTTAAAACCATGTGTGGAATAGCAGGGTACATCTCGCGCGGTTTCGATTCGACCGGTGAAAAAGCGGTCAAAAACATGATGAATCGCATGATTCACCGTGGGCCGGATAGTTTTGGACAATACTCGGAAGGATCGGTTTTCTTTGGCCATCGCCGTCTAGCCATCATAGATGTTACGTCGGCGGGACATCAGCCGATGGTCGTGAACGACATTGCCTTAACCTTCAACGGAGAAATATACAATTTCCGGGAGTTGAGGGAAGAATTGGAGGAATTAGGGCACGAATTCGTTTCAAGAAGTGATACGGAAGTTCTCCTTAAAAGTTATTTGGCCTGGGGAAATGCGTGCGTTCAACGCTTTCGCGGTATGTTTGCGTTCGCTATTTGGGATGGGCATCGAAAGACCCTTATCTGCGCCCGGGACCCATTTGGGAAGAAACCGCTTTATTATCATTTTAGCAGTGGAAAATTTATCTTCGCATCGGAACCCGAGGCCTTGGTTTCCGGGCTGGTGCGCCGTCCGGAAATTTCGGCGCCGGGGGTTGCCTGTTATCTGCTCAAGGGGTATTTCCCCCTCGGCGAGACCATATATCAAACAATACAGTCCGTGCCTCCCGGCACTGTAATGACTTGGGACCTTAGCGAACAGGGTCTCGAAATGTGGCGCTATACCGAACTAAAATTCTCCCTAGCAGGTGGAAAACCGGAGGTAGGCCGGAAGAATCTGGTCGGGCTTTGCGACCGCGCCTTGGAATCGAGTATAGATCGCCGGCTGGTCAGTGACGTGCCCATCGGAACCTTACTCTCCGGCGGCGTCGACTCCAGCCTTGTAACTCTCATTGCGGCTGAACAGTCCGGCCCTCCCCTGCAATCATTCACCGTAAGTTTTGAACAGGAAGAGTTCGATGAAACATCGTATGCGGTTGAGGTCGCGAAAAAGAAAGACATAAACCACCACATAGTTTCCCAAAAAATGGCGGATTTACCTGAAACGCTTGAGAATTTGGTTGCGGCGTTTGGCGAGCCGTTTGGAGACCCATCGGCCATCCCCAGTTATTGGGTTTTTAACTCTCTGAAAAATCACGTTACCGTGGCTCTTACCGGTGATGGTGGTGATGAAGTGTTCGCGGGCTACAAGGGCTTCAAGCTTTTTGATTTGCGGTCCAAGTTGTCGATTTTTTCCGGCACTACTGATCTGGTGCCTTTGAACTGGATGCTGACTCTCACCCACAATCGAAGCCGGCGGGTCAGAGAGGCAGGCTATTTTCTTGCGGCGTTAAGAAAAAGTTCCAGCGATGCTTACTATTTATTTCATCAATCGGGCTGGACGGAACTGTGGCGTAAACGAGCCATGCGGCCTGAAATGTGGCGGGCAACAGGCGAATCGACGATTGACCAGCGTGACCGGGAGACCTTTGAAAACGCTGGTAAGGGCGATATGGAAAGATATCTCAACATGATGCTGGAAAGGTTAGCTCAATATTTTCTGGTCAAAATCGATCGCACTTCGATGGCACATTCGATCGAGGCGCGTAGCCCGATGTTGGATATAGATTTAATCTCACTGACCCAGAATTTGTCACCCCAGCAACTTATTCGTGGCGGTGAAGAAAAAAGTCTCCTCAAGGAAATTTTGAGTGCCCGTATGGGCAAGAAATTTTCCTACCGGACCAAGATGGGATTCACCCCTCCTTTGGAGAAATGGCTTCGCGACGAGAGCACTCGTTCTTGGCTGGAGCGGCGGTTAACAGATCCAGAATCTTTATCCTACGCGGTGTTCCAGCCAGAACGAATTAGAGAGATGCTGTACCAAGAAAATAGTGCCGACCATTCCGGGAGAATTTGGAAACTTATTTTTCTGAATGAATGGCACCGGAAGGCGTACCTTCAGTGACTAAAAATCAGCGTGACGCCAGCACACTGCGAGTTCTTGTCATAAATTCAGGCCCGTTTTACAAACTGGGAGACCAGTATTATTCAATTTACTCGTGGACCAGATTTCCAGAACTCCTGTCAAAGAAAACTGCCGGCGTTACAGTCTGGGCCCCGGTAACCGAGATCGACGACAAGGACGACGTCCCGGTGGGAAGTTTTCGTGTCGATACGGCTCGAATGGATATTGTGGATAGTGGAACTTACCGAAGTTTCTTCCAATATCTGGCGCGGGTACCAAGAAACCAGTGGCGTTGGCGCCGGCAAGCAAAAATGCTCGTCGCCGGGCATGATGTTGTAATTCATCGAGTCCCGGCGCCCCAACTCTCATTGATGGTTGGCACCGCGCGCCGGCTTGGAAAACCGATCTTTCTTATGATCGCGGGAGACGTCCGGACTCAGTCCGAGCCGCTTTATTCGAACAGTGTGTGGAAAAGGCTTCTTTATCAACTAGGCACCCGTTTCATCCAGTGGCGGCAGATCAGTTTGGCAAGGCATGCCGAACGCGTGTACGCTTTCAGCGGTGAGCTTTGCGATAAGTTCAAGAAAGGAAACCCGAACACCTCTCTTGGCCGTACGCCACATATAAGTCAGTCTGGCTTTTTTATTCGGTCGGACACCTGTGGGGGAGACACTGTTTTCCTCCTTAGAGTCTGTTGGCTTCAGCGTAGCAAGGGCTTGGAAGACCTGTTGGCCGCATTCGCCGAATTGAGGTCTCGGGGCCGGGACGTGAGCCTTCGCATCGTAGGAGCGCAGCGCAGCGCGGGGTACCTCGCGAGCCTCGAAGCATTGTCGGCTCGTCTCGGCGTGCAAGATAGAGTGGAATTTGTCGGATGGGTTTCGCTGGACGCAATCCCAGAAATGTACCGCACCAGCGATATTCACGTGCTTAGCTCCACGTCCGAAGGCATGCCTAGATGCGTCATGGAGGCTGGCGCTTCGGGGTTGCCGCAGGTTGTCACCGCGGTTGGCGGCTGTCCCGATGTTTTGACCGACGGTAAGGACGCATTGCTCGTCGCACCGGGGCAACCGCTCGAAATGGCGAACGCGATTGAACGTGTTATCGACGATCGCGAACTGAGAAAAACACTGATTCGAAACGGCTATCTGGCTGCGGAAAAGGGGACTTTCGAGGTCGAGGGGGCTCGAATTCTGAAAGACTTGGTTAATGCGGTTGGGGTGCGCGCCAACAACGGTGCGGCCGCCTTTTTGAAGACGGGGTGATGCCTGTGATAGAATGATCGCTGCTAAAACCCGGAAAAGACGGGAGCCGTAACAGGAGCCCGGGCGTGAACGGAATTAATATCTGAATTGAGCCCATTATCCGGAGGAGCCAATCTCCAGACGGAAAGTCTCGGTCACCTGAACCCTTTAACTCAGAGGGGCCGGTTTTTGCTTAACAAATTTTTATGTGCGGATGCTTTCATGGAACGAAAACTCACTGAAGCCGAATTTCACGACACGCTCGAATACGACCGGGAAACTCTTGATAAACAGGCATTTCTGTCTAAGTACTCGAACATGAAATTCTATTCGATCACGGCACGCAGCCGGAACCATGTGGACAGGTGGCTGCGGAAAAACTGCCCCGGTGCGAGGGCGCTGGACTATTGCTGCGGGGAGGGTCAGGTTTCTCTGCAACTCGCATCGCACGGTGCAACGGTCGTCGGCATTGATATATCGCCAAAACGAGTCGCGGCAGCCGGCCAATTGCTAGCTGACTCCGGATATACGGAGCAGTCGACGTTTCAAATTATGGATGCCGAGCAGCTTGATTTTCCAGATGACAGTTTCGACGTCATTGTTTGTAGCGGCGTTTTGCATCATTTGGACACGAGCAAAGCCTTTCCGGAGCTCGCCAGGGTATTGAAATCCACCGGTAAAATTATTTGCATTGAGGCCTTAGCGTACAATCCTGTTATCCATTGGTATCGTAAAAGAACACCTCATTTGCGTACTGAGTGGGAAAAGGATCATATCCTGACCCATCGCGACCTTAAGACCGCGCGCAAAACCTTTCGAGGTTTGTCCACGAGATATTTTCATCTCGCGGCAATCGCGGCTGTACCATTCCTAGGTAAACCAATTTTTAGGCCCATACTTGCGTTGGGCAACTTCTTGGATGATATTTTGTTGCGCATACCGGTGATGCGGTTGCTTGCCTGGCAAATGGTATTTGTACTGTCTAGCCCGCGATCTCCAGGCGAGAGATAATGGGATCGCGTTAGCGGTCTGTTTTCGAAATGCGTGTATGGCTCCTTCAGGATGGCGAAAACCTTCCGGTTCAGGAAGGGGCCCGTCCCATGCGCATGTGGCGGCTTGCGACGGCCCTGGCCGCCCGCGGACACGAGGTGACATGGTGGGCGAGTACTTTCTCCCATCAGAGAAAAAAGCTACTTTTCAGTGAAAATCAGCGAATTTTCGGCGGGCCTGGTATCACGCTTCGGC
>JAPYPM010000086.1 GCA_029937635.1 Nitrospinaceae bacterium | reverse complement strand
TAAAATAACTTAAAGAAGGAAGATGGATACCTTGTATAGAAAATAAGGAGAGAAAGAAGGGTTTATTAATCTTCCCTTGTAGCCATTATTTTACGCAATTGTTTTTCTGCTTGCCTATTCCCAATTGTGTCTTTAGTTTTACTAAAAAGCTGTACTGCAAACCTGGTGTGTGCAATAGCATTAGCTTTATCGCCTATTAAATTAAACGCATTTCCCATATTTAAATGAGCATAAGGATGCCTGGGGCTTATTTTGAGAGCTCTTCTGTAGTTCTTTAGAGCTTCTTTCATAACGTTTCAGATTCCATAGAACTAATCCTAAACTATTAAGAATGTCTGCACTTTTAGGGTTTAGCTTAATTGCACGTTGGTAGGTTTGAATTGCACCATTGTAATTACCATGCTTGGAGTAGAAAATACCCAAATTATAATAGGTCTTATGGTTTTTGGGATTTTGTCTAATTTTCTCTTTTAAAATGTGCAGTTCATTTCTGATTTGATTTATTTTCATAATAAACGGTTTCTAAACTTAAGTTAACGGCTACTATTAATCAATTCAAGAAGAAGTTGGGAGAGAGTTGTGAAAAATAGTAATACAAAAAAGCATGCTTTAACTAGGCAGAAGATTACACAAAATCATTGATATTTTAATTACAATTTAAATCAACGAACTGCAGAGTACCATTTCTTCAAGGTTTGGGGAGAAAACCCGAGTAAAAATAGGCTGCCAATAGTGATATTGCGTAGTGTTGTAGATAAAACTCCTTCTTCGTTCCACCTACGTGCTGAGGTATGGGTTTTTTCCTTAAGAACTTTAATGTCCCCTTGCTGGCGTAGACGGCGAAAAAAATCGAGGTCTTCACAAATTGGGAGTGGGGAAAACCCATCCATTTTTTGAAATATATCATTTCGTACAAAAATCGATTGATCGCCATATACAATATTGAGATATTTTGCACGCCAAGTAGCTAGTAAAGAGATGATCTTGAGAGAAGTTTTTTCAGACTCGATTTGAAGACTGAATGCACCACCAGCAATTTTAGTTGGGGTCATTATTTTTTTCATTTTCAAAAAACTTTCCTGGGTCAATTTACTGTCAGCATGCATAAATAAAAGAAGGTTGCCGGTTGCTTTTTCTGCACCTGCATTCATTTGGTGGGCTCTTCCGGACTTACACTTAATAACCTTAGAAGCCATGTTAAGGGCTACTGAAACTGTGGCGTCAGTACTTCCACCATCTACCACAATAATTTCATGAGGGTTTAGGTTAGAGATAGCATGCAAGCTATCTTTCAATATCAAAGCCTCATTAAGTGTTGGAATAACAATAGAAATTTTAAAAATATCAAGTTACCGTCGGACAGGTTCCTAGTAATATAAAACTGTTACAGGGAACACCAGTTTTTGTCTGTGCCAATAAACTAGGAGTAATATATTCAACCACTAGTCTGAGTAAATCATGATTGCTAAGTGCCCGCAATGCTGGGCAAATTCATAATAGTCATAAAATAATTTGAAACGATTTTTTGTCAGCTTTTTTAATTGTACTTCTTTATGAAAGCTGAAATAAAAATACTATTCTAGAGGCTTTTAATTTGTTTGAGATATAGAATATGGGGTCTAAATAAAATGGTTTGGAAATTGAGTAAACCCCGTTAGTTAGTAGAGCAGCAGGTGTCATATTTTATATGACAAATAGCAACTACTATATAATATAGTTTTAATATTACTTATACTTTAAATATTTTTTTAGACAAATTAATTACTCAGAATGGACATAAAAACTTTTATCAAGCGATAGAATGTGCCGCCGTGATTTATGGCGGCCATGAGCAGCGAAGGTGATGGCTAACTGCTTAATTAGAGGGGCCAGACGAGGAGAATCATTGGAACGGAAAGGACTATAATTAAAATTTCCAGCGGCAATCCCATGCGCCAGTAATCCCCGAACTTGTATCCTCCCGGACCCATGATCAATGTGTTGTTCTGATGCCCAATGGGGGTAAGAAAGGCGCAAGATGCACCAACGGCAACGGCCATGAGGAATGAATCAACGTTAACTCCGAGTTGTCCGGCAATACTGACGGCAACCGGAGCCATCACCACGGCGGTTGCTACGTTGTTCATAACGTCCGATAAGGTCATAGTGACGATCAAAACCAGAGCAAGAATAAGAGCGGGAGCCAGGCTTGCGCTCAGACCCAGAATAAATTCAGCGATCACTCGTGTCCCTCCGGTGGATTCTAGCCCCCCGCCGACTGGAATCATCGCTCCCAGCAAAACGATAACGGGCCAGTTAATTTCCTCGTAAATTTTGCGGACCGGTACGATATTGAAGGTCACCATCGTAATGGCGGCCACGGAAAGGGATATCTGAAGCGAGGCCAACTCCATCGTCACGGCAACGATGGCTGCCGCAAAAATACTCACCGCAAGACCGGACTTTTTCCCGGCTCCCAAATTAAGCCTGCGTTTGGCCAACGGAAGACAGCCCAATGACAAAACTATTTCAGCAAGGCTTTCGGAATCACCCTGAAGTAGCACGACGTCACCACCACGAAATCTCACTTGAGGAAGACGTTTGCTGATCTGCGTCCCTTGGCGGGATACTCCGAGCAGGTGAATACCATAACGTTTCTTGAGTCGAAGAGATGTGAACGTCTGCCCCTCCATTCTTGAACTCGACTGCACTACAGCTTCCATCACTGTAGTATCATCAGAGAGTAAGAGGGACGTTTTCTTCTTACCTGCCACCAACTCCAGTTTGGTATCAGTCACAAACTTGTCCAGTTCCTTGGGGCCGGCTTTAACAATCAGTATATCTTCGCTATTGATTTCTTCATGACGAAGAGCCGCTAAAATGCGGCGTTCACTCCGTATTAGCCCCACGATCTCTACATCCAGATTTTCCGCACGCTGGTCAAGATCACGAAGTGGCATACCAATAAATTCCGAATCTTTTGGAACTATAATTTCAGTAATATAATCATCGATGGCGATCAGTTCCTCTACGGTGACCCTTGCTCGGCGTTTTTCAGGAAGCATCCTCCAACCCGCGAAGGCAATGAAGACCACACCTACAAACGCCACTACTCCACCTACGGGAGAGAAATCGAACATTGTAAACGGCTCTCCTTTTACATTTGTGCGATAGTTAGCGATAATGATGTTAGGCGAGGTTCCAATGAGAGTCACAAGACCACCAAGAATGGATGCAAAGGACATCGGCATCAGAATAACAGCAGGGGATCTCTTAGCTTTCTTAGAAGATTCGATACCCACAGGCATCAAAAGGGCCAAAGCGCCGATGTTGTTTATCACTGTGGAAAACACCGCAGAAATCCCCGAAAGCATAGCCACATGAAGAGAAACACGCTTGACCGTGAACATCAAACGACTCACGATCAAGTCCACCACACCGGAATTCGCAAGGCCTCGGCTGAGGATAAGTACCATCACAACTGTAATTGTTGCCGGGTGGGAAAAACCCGAAAAAGTATCCTCAACAGGAACTAGTCTCAATAAGACGCAGAGAATGAGACCCATGAAAGCAACAACGTCATAACGTATCCTTCCCCATGCAAACAAAGCAAGAATTCCAGCAAGAATTAAAAAAATCGCAACTTGTTCCTGATTCATGACTAAACTCTCTATTAATTAAGTTGTATGATCGTAGAATATCGCTAAAAACTGTTTTATTATAGTTGCATATCAAAATATTACTAACTTACTAAATACTTAGGTTTACAAAAAAATGAAAGCTACAAAAATTAAAGCGATGAGAAAAACTTTTGGAATGGTTCAGATTCAATTTGCAGATAAACTTGGAATATCTCAAGGGTTTCTATCAGATTTGGAAAAAGGATCAAAAGCTCCATCAAAGAGTCTTTCTTTGCTCCTTAAAAAATTACAGCACGATGAAATTGCCGACTTTGAAGAAAGTATTGTGCCCATAAATGAAACCACTTCACAAAACAAAACCCAAGATAGTATTGACCTTAAACGTAAGTATATTGCCCTTATGGAAGAACACGTTAAATCTCTTAGTGAGATTATCAATCTAAAAGAGGAGATATCTAACCTTAAGGCAATAAAAGCTAAAGCTATTTAAACATTAGATCTATAAAAAAACGTTTATTGCATTAAAATTAATAGCACGGGGGAGAATAGTTGGACGTATATATTGAATTACTTGAGAAAGTTATAAAGTTACTTAGAAAAAAAGCTTGTCTGTTGAATTGGATAAATTGATTTTTTTTAAAGAACTGAAGAATAAAGATAAAATTGCACTTTTAAATTATGCTAATAGAATAGTAAAAAAACATAATAGAAAATGCATCAATGACATTAATCTTCACAACTACGATCTAGAAGTTTTTAACACTATTAGAGAATTTTTAGATTCTAATGATAAAAAAATACCTCGTCGATTAAGCCAAAATTGTTTGCCGCCTACTAGCAATGGCATAACATCTAAAATTCTCCCTATGACTGAAGCCATCTCGAAATTTAAATACAATGTGGCTAAAGATGAATCATATTGTGATCCACTCAACATGCTTTTGCCGACTCAAATATTGTTTCGTTTTCTGACGTACTAGGCAAAGTTGACATAAAATCAAAAACAAGATTTCAAGAGCAGACTCTCGGCTATAAAGGAACCGAATCAATCATTGAGAGCAGTCCCATGCTATTGAATAATGACTATATTGTCCAAAATACCTATTATATGAACTATACTCCTGATGGGGAATTGACTGAAATAAATGGGGAAACAAGATTAATTATGGTCGCTTAAAAATAAACTGCCAATTAACCAAAATAAAACATTTTCAAATGAATTAAAACGGTTCCCACTTATGTCAGATCAATACATAAAGTCACTTGAACATTTAATCGAACTTCTGGAGAAAAAAAATACTGCTATTGACGATGGTACTAATTTTCTTAACCGCAGTTCACATATTGATAAACCTCTTCTTGAAACTCTTAATAAAATTATTGCGGGTAAAAATAACAGCCACGAAAAAGAAAACTTGAATATTCACAATCACAGTCAAGAACCTTTTATTAAAAGAAGTTTTTTGATAAAACAAAAACAAGACTTGGTAAAAAATAAGATTATTGATGTAAGCTCTAATAAATGGACTTGGAATATCGTGACGGGACAAGTTGTTTTCAGCACCAATTGGTGTAAATCACTTGGATACAAAGTGAGTGAGGTTAACCCTCACGTTGATTCCTGGAAAAATCTGGTCCACCCTGATGACCTTTCTCAAACTTTAGCTCAATTAAATCCACACTTAGAAGGGAAGACATCGGTTTATACAGCTAGGAATCGTTTGAAAATGAAAAATGGCAAATGGCGTAACAACATAGATGCTGGAAGGGTAATTGAGCGTGATGAAAAAAATAATCCGATAAGCATGGAGGGTGTAGATATCTCTCTTGAGTAATTGTTCTTATGCTTTATTTATTTTAAAATTACACAAAAAGATAAGCTGGATAAATCAGCTAACAAAAGAACTAAAATAAAAAATGTATTGAAAATAATTTAAACCTTTTGGGCTCTTCCTTGAACACCACACACCAAAATCCTCCAGAGTTAAGAAAGACAAATCGAACTTTAAAACTCCCCTTAGCTTTTAACTTCCTTAAATAACTCTATTGCTCTCTTCCGCTGAATAGCATGCAATACAATCGGGTGTGGGTATTGACTTCCTAATAAACACTTGGCTTTGTTTTGCTCTTCTATCCCTGCATCATGAGGCCAGTAAATTCTTCGGTCTGAAAAACCTGACAGTTTTTCGATAATTTAATCGTCACTTATTTCTATAAATTGCTGATGACTATTATTTGTTAAAAAATATGGCATTTGCTTATTTTAAGCAACAAAATGAGTCTATATCCTATAGATTTTTTTAAAATTATTAGTACTAAGTTCTATTAAAAAATAATAGAACCCTTATATATCAGCTAGATATAATTAAATAATTGTTTGGCTATAGATTGGCATAATTCTTGGAATGATTATTTAAAGCTTTTAATCTTTCTTAAGGGAGTTGCGTTTCATGAAAAGTAATATCTCCGAACAACGATCTATATCAAAGGACTTGTGGGGAATGACAGGCCTCATATTTATATTGGCGACTTTTTTTCCCTCTTCGGTCATGGCCGAAGAAACGGCTATTTTGAACTCTGGAGATACTGCTTGGATGTTAACTGCAACTGCCTTGGTTCTTTTTATGACTATTCCAGGATTATCCCTATTTTACGCGGGCATGGTTCGAAGTAAAAATGTACTTTCGGTTCTAATGCAATGCTTCGCTATTACATCACTAATGACCGTTTTATGGGTTTTTTACGCTTACAGTATAGCGTTTGGTGGTGAAGGTCCTTATTGGGGAGGTTTAGATAAAATGTTTCTCAAGGGGATAGGCGTCGACACACTTAGTGGTTCAATACCAGAAACCGTATTCATGACATTCCAGATGACATTTGCCATCATCACTCCAGCTCTTATAGTTGGAGCCTTTGCTGAACGTATGAAGTTTTCCGCTATGCTTGTTTTTATGACCCTCTGGATGACAGTTGTTTATGCACCGATCTGTCATTGGGTCTGGGGAGATGGCGGATGGTTGGGAAATAAGGGAATCCTAGATTTTGCTGGCGGTACAGTGGTCCACATCAATGCTGGCATGGCCGGTTTAGTTGCAGCAATAATACTTGGCAAACGTAAAGGATACCCATCAACCCAAATGCCACCTCACAATCTGGGCTACACCCTAATGGGTGCTTCTATGCTTTGGGTTGGTTGGTTTGGGTTTAATGCCGGTAGTGAGCTAGCTGCAGATGGAGTAGCAGGAATGGCTATGGCTGTAACCCAAATTGCTACAGCTGCAGCAGCACTCAGTTGGATGTTTGTTGAATGGGGTAAACATGGCAAACCCAGTGCATTGGGTATTGCATCTGGGGCAGTTGCCGGTTTAGTAGCTATCACTCCCGCGTCCGGTGCCGTCGGACCAATGGGTGCCTTGGCAATTGGATTCGCATCAGGAGTAGGCTGCTTTTTTGCGTCGACTCTAGTTAAGCGTTTATTAGGCTATGACGACTCTTTAGATGTATTTGGCATTCATGCTATAGGTGGTATTATAGGTGCCGTCTTAACCGGCGTTTTTTGTGCCGAAAGCTTAGGTGGTGCCGGGTTCGGCGATGGCATTACTAGTATTGGCAGCCAAGTTAAAATTCAGAGCCTCGGAGTTGGGGCAACCTTAATATATACTGGCATTATGAGCGCTATTATTTTAAAAGTGATTGATGGAATAATGGGTTTGCGAGTCTCCGATGATGAAGAGATGGAAGGCTTGGACTTAGCTCTCCACAATGAACGTGGCTATATTATTTCAAGTTCATGATCATCCTAATCCCGATTCATATTTAATTCTGTTGTGAATTTAAAGTCACTGTATTCATAGCCAAGACAGGGGTTATACATACTTTTTTGGAGAAGAAATATGCTTTTACACAATTTTTTTAAACGAATAATTTGCACTACCATTCTTAGTGGATTTTTAATTGGAGGTTATACAGCTGCAAACGCTGCAGAGGGTATCGGCAGTTTTTCAGCAAATGTAGGTTTCTTTAGCCAATATAGTTTTCGCGGAATAGACCAGAGTGGTGAAGAGGCTGCGATTCAAGGAGGTTTTGATTGGGCTCATGATTTAGGTTTTTATATTGGTACTTGGGCCTCTAATGTTGACTTTAATGACAATGAATCTGTCACAGAGTTTGATTTTTATGGCGGCTATACCAAGGAAATCCAAAATGGTATAAACGTAGACCTCTCTATGATTGGCTATACCTACCCTGGTGCATATGCCAACAGTAACTACGATTTTTATGAGTATTCTTTTGGATTAGGAAAAAGTATTGGATCTGTATCTTTTTCAACAGCAATTAATTATTCCCCTGAGTTTTTTGCTAAATCGGGAGACGCAACTTATTGGCAAGGTGGCTTGGACTATGAGTTTCAAGGAATTAGGGTCAGTGGTCACATTGGAAAGCAATGGATAGACTTGGAGACGACTTACGGAGCTCCAGATTATGTTGATTATAGTATTGGGGCATCCTATCTTTGGCAAGGATTTGACCTTAGCCTAGCTTACGTAGACACAGATGTCACTGTAGGATGGAATTCAACGGACCAATCAGGCAAGGAAGGTAGAACAATATTTGGTGTATCAAAAAGTTTTTAAACTTTTACGCTTTATCATTTAATTCTGTTTTATAAAAATAATAATTAGCATTGAAGCAACCCAACTAAAAATTAAGTATTTTTTCACACTCGTTCGAAGGGACCCTAATGTTATGAAGAAAGTAGAAGCCATCATTAAACCATTTAAATTGGATGAGGTTAAAGACAAATTAAACGAATTAGGGATACAGGGAATTACAGTTACCGAAGTCAAAGGATTTGGTCGTCAAAAAGGGCACACTGAGCTCTATCGCGGTGCTGAATATGTCGTTGATTTTCTCCCAAAAATTAAAATGGAAATTGTTCTCGCTGAGTCTCAAGTAGAAGATGTCATTAATGCCATTGTAAAGACTGGGCAAACTGGACGAATAGGTGATGGGAAAATCTTTATCACTAATATTGAAGAAGCCGTCCGTATACGTACGGGTGAGAGAGGCGAGGATGCTGTTTAGCAAAACTCTCAGTTCCGAACACCTTTATTATCAAAAGTGAATCAGTAGGTTTTTTTATAGCATTAAATATTACATTTAAAATTTTTCACTCCATTCACTTAAGAGTAATATTAATTTTTAGTCCATAGAGGGGGAGACATGGAGCAAAATATTATTTCTTTAACAAGTAGCGGAGATGTTCTGTTCATGATGCTTGGAGCAGTTATGGTTTTTGCCATGCATGGTGGATTCGCATT
>JAPYPM010000085.1 GCA_029937635.1 Nitrospinaceae bacterium | reverse complement strand
TTATGGGGGTTTGGCTAGATACTATCGCACATAAAATTTGTTCTAAATAAAGCTATAGAACTACTATTTATGATAACGTAATTATCGTTTATTAGACCTTTTTTATTAAGCATCTTTTTTCAAAGTTTGTTTGTAAAGAAGAGTGGTTTTTTCTGCCATTTCATTGATTGAAAAGTGATTATTAATACGATTGAAGCTATTTTTAGAAATAAAATTAAGCTCATCGTTAGTCAAGTTAACCATTTTAACAATTCCTTTGTAAAGACTTTCCGATGAACCAGGTTTAGTTAGTACACCGAAGACTGAATTACAAAGAATATCTTTATTCCCCACTATTTCTGTAGCGATGGTTGGAATTCTAGAGGCGATCGCTTCAAGAAGACTTATGGGAAGTCCTTCACTTAAAGATGATGAAATATAAAAATCAACACATTTTAAAATTTTAACTGCATCCTGCCGGTATCCAAGGATGCGAACGCAATTAGATAAGTTTTCTTTAGCGATTAATTTTTTTATCTTTAGGTAATAATCCTTATGCTCTTCAGGGTAACCTCCAATTATTAATAACCTCAGGTCAGGAATTTCCTTAATTACTTTAGAAAATGCTGCTAAAAGACTGAGAATTCCTTTTTCAGGTGACAGACGTGAAATAGTACCCAATATTTTATTTCCCCCCCAATCTTTATTTTCTGAAAGTTCGAGTGCTTTGTTTCGCGTAATAGGGAGGCTGTCGATATATTTGAGATCGACCCCATTATGAATAACCATAGAGTTAGTATCGTCCAGGAATTTTAAAACGCGAGCCCTATTCTTTTCTCCAGTGCTTACGAAAATATGTTGATCTGTAAATAGACTTAGAAAATTTTCTACGGCTAAATGGATCCATCGAGTAAATATTTTAAGGTCTTCGTAATGAAAGCCATGAAAAGTATGCACTGAAGGAATATTTAAAAAACTACTAATAAATCTTCCATAAAAACCCGGACCTTTACCGTGAGTATGAATTAAATCCGGTTTTTCTTTTCTTAAAATCAAGAAAAGTTTGCAAGCAGTTTTTAAAGATAGAATTCTTAGAGGAAGATTGTGAGTTTTGATTCCAAGTGAATTAAATTTTTTCCAATACAATCCGTCATTCAATGTGCAAATAATAATCTCCCACTCATTTTGATTTAATCTTTTGAGTAGTTGAAAAATATGCTCAGGGCCGCCTCCCGATATAGTAGTTCCACTGATATGAAGTATTTTTTTCATAGATATTTTTTTAAATTAATACATTGAACGTAGAGTAAAACTAATATTTTTTTTGGTTCAGTATTCTTAAGGGAAAATTAAAAAAACAACTTCGGTTTTTAGTACTTAAAATACATTTAAAGAGATAAATTATAGAAGGAATTTTTTTTTGGGGGAGTAAGGCTTAATGAAATTATGCATCAATAAATTCTTCTTTGTTAAAAAATAGATTGGTATTTAGCTAAGTGGATAGAAAAAATTTAAAGAATAAGTTAAATATAATGCCGGTGTAAAAATTATTTTAGTTTTTATATTAACATGTCGTTCATTTTTATCAAGCAAGTGCAATCTACTTAGGTCGAAACGAGAATGGTGTTTATTGTTTATGGTAGAGTGTGTGGGAACTATATAGTCTAAGGACGATGCAATCGATTTTGCAAATTGGTTTGGTGAAGTTATTTGAATTTTGTGAAGCAGAAAATGTGATTCCCCTAGAAATATTTATAACCCAGTTTTACCGTGAATCACTGCTGACCAAAAGGCTTTCCCCCATTCAAGGTTATAAGTGTCACAACTACGAATTTAGTGAAAAAATTAATCACGGACTTATTTATAACCTGTGAAACTCAAACAAAAAACTGGTATAAACAGAAGGTTAGATTAAAGCGTTCGCAGAGAGGATATTTAAAATGGAGATGTCCGAGGAAAAGATTATTCTAAGCATATTTAAAGCTATTGATGAAGTTAATAAAATGTTGCC
This sequence comes from Nitrospinaceae bacterium, assembly GCA_029937635.1. GTDB lineage: Bacteria > Nitrospinota > Nitrospinia > Nitrospinales > VA-1 > Nitromaritima. The sequence continues at coordinate 7,009 of JAPYPM010000085.1, read as the reverse complement.
TAAAGATAGGCAATTAAAAAAACTACCGGGTACTTTTTTGGCTGGAGATAGAGGAAAACTTGAGTCTCTTGAACTGATCAATTTTATCGTGGAATTGGAAGGTCGGCTTCAAAAAGATTTTAGTTTAACGTTTAACCTTATTGAATGGTTGGAAATCCCCGAAGAATCAATGAAAAGAATTGATGGATTAGCAAAGTTTATTAAAGCACAGGCAAACTGAGAAGAGCAATGAAAAAAGATTTAGTCCGTGCAATTTTGATTTCTGATTTTAACATGGAGATCTTTGCTGGCTATTTAGAGCATGATTCCAACTCTCCAAAAATTTCTCCCACAATTGCTCCATTTGGTCAAGTAGTTCAGGTAATGATGGATAAAAGTATGGATTGCTGGAAACAATCTCAAGATGTAGCTATTGTTTGGACCCGAGCTGAGAGTGTTATTAATTCTTTTCATAAAGCTTTAGAGTTTGATTTGGTAACTATCGAGCAGGCACTTGAGGAAGTCGACGTTTATTCAGACTGTCTTTTGAGTTTGATGGATCGCGTTAAAATAATTTTGGTACCAGCTTGGACTATGCCTTTAAATATAGCAGGATATGGAATGTTAGAGAGAAAGTCAGGTCTTGGTCTGACAGACTTGCTATCACGTATGAATCTCCGTTTTGCAGAAAATTTAAACAGTATGAAAAACGTATTCATTCTAAATTCTGAGCGTTGGTTGCAGTCAGCAGGGGAGGAAGCTTTTAAACCCAAGCTGTGGTACATGGGGAAAATCGCTTTTGGAAATCCGGTATTCAGGCAAGCTGTTTATGAAATTAAATCGGCTTTAATAGGCTTAATGGGTGGAGCAAAAAAAATCATTTTAGTAGATCTTGATAACACTCTTTGGGGAGGGGTTGTTGGCGACGAGGGATGGGAAAACCTGAAACTAGGAGGTCATAATCCAATAGGCGAAGCCTTTACAGATTTTCAAAAATCTCTAAAATCTTTAACTAGGCGAGGAATCCTTCTTGGGATTATCAGTAAAAACGAAGAATCCGTCGCAATGAAAGCGATCGATGAAAATTCGGAAATGATTCTTAAAAGAGTAGACTTTGCGGGATGGCGAATCAACTGGTCGGATAAAGCTAAAAATATCTTAGAATTGTTGGAAGAATTAAGGCTGGGTACGCAGTCAGCTGTTTTTATAGACGATAATCCAGTTGAACGTGCTCGAATTAGAGAAACTCTTCCTGAAGTATTGGTCCCTGAGTGGCCTAATGATCCAATGTTTTATAAACATTCCCTCATTAGTTTAAATTGCTTCAACACGCCTTTTATTAGTTCAGAAGATAAGGGGAGAACGAAACTATACAAGGAGGAATCGTATCGCAAGAAGTTGAAAAATAAATTAGGGTCATTGGATGACTGGCTAAAAAAACTAGATATGAGGGTAGTTGTTGATGGGATTAATGAGGCTAACCTTCAACGTGTCTCCCAGCTTTTTAATAAGACAAATCAAATGAATTTAACTACTCGACGAATGACAGAAAAAGAATTATTGGATTGGGTTAAAGAAAAAAATCGTCGTATATGGACCTTTAGAATATCTGATAAATTTGGTGATTCGGGTCTTACTGGTTTGATCGCCATTGAATCAGAAAAAAACGAAATGAAGGTGACTGACTTTATACTCAGTTGCAGAGTTATGGGAAGAAAAATTGAAGAAATTATGTTGTACATCGTCTCTGAATACGCGCGTACACTCAATTTAAAAAAGGTAACGGCCTCTTATTTAATGACTAAGAAGAATAACCCGTGTTATATATTCTGGAAGCAATCGGGTTTTAAACATGATAAAAATACTGACATCTTCACTTGGAATTTGGAAAAAAAGTATCCTCAACCAGAGGGCATCAAGATATCTAGTAGTAGCGATTAACCCCAATAAATAATATTAGACAGGATATAAAATGGCCATCGTACGGAAGGCGGTCGCGTTAGACTTTGAAAAGACGTACCCTTTATTCACAAAATTTAAAAGTTATCGTCATTTAAAAGACGACTGGCAACAACTTTTTATAGATCATTGGCAGACTAATGAAGGATATATAGGTTATGTTTTAGTAGATAAAGAAAGTATCGTTGGTTTTTTGGGGTTTATGTTTAGCTATAGAGTTTTAAATGATAAACAAGAAAAATTTTGTAATCTCACAACTTGGGTTGTTGATGAGAGCTATCGAAACCAAAGTTTATCTCTAATCATACCAGTTTTGAAGTTGACCGACTATACACTGACCATACACTCGGCATCAAAAGAAACATATACTGCGTTTAAAAAACTTGGGTTTCTTGATTTAGAGTCGCATTTTCGAATCATTCTTCCTTTACCATCAATTAACATGCTATTTACTTCCTGTCAGGTCGAAGTTAACGGAAAATATTTAAATGAAATTTTAAAAGGTGATTCTCTTCAGGCATACAAATCACATCTACTATTCAGGTGCTTTCATGTCTATGTTCGATCACCTTCAGGTATTTGCTATTTAATAGGGGCAAGAGTTTTTAAAAAAAATATTCCATTCGCTCAGATTTATCACATCAGTAATTCTAAGGTGTTTGCAAAATTTGCATCTCGCATTGCTAATATCATTTGTTTAAAAATAAAGACATTTGCAATATTGGTTGACGAAAGATTTTTAGAAGGAAATAGCATATTACAGTCATACAAATGTTCTTTATCAAATCCCAGAATGTACAAATCTAATTCGTTAGAGAGGCAAGATCTTGATTTACTTTATTCAGAATTGCCTGTTCTAAATATTTAGGGGGAAAAGGTGTATTCAAAGATTATCAAAAGAATAAGTACCCAAATTCTATTTTCATTCCTCTTTTATAGTAGGAGTTATCATTTATCAAAGTTCTTCTATTCTGGGTGGGGAAGTATTTTGATGTTTCATCGAGTGTGTCCTGATAGTTCAAAGCAAAGGATAAGAGGAAATGCTGGACTAGAAGTGACACCAGAGTATCTGGAAAATACAATCAAATTTTTGCGTCAGAATAATTATGAAATAGTTTCTTTGTCTCAGGCAGCGAAAATTCTTAATGAAGGTTATAAGAAGAAAAAGTTTGCAGTATTCACCTTTGACGATGGTTATATTGATAACTATATACATGCCTATCCTATTTTAAAAAAACATAGAGTTCCTTTTACTATTTATGTGACTACAAATTTTCCTGACGGACAGGCGGTTTTATGGTGGTACCTCTTGGAAGACTTAATTTTAAAAGAAACTATAATTGAGTTTCAATTGAATGGCCGGGGATATAAATTTATTTGTTCTGATCTTCGGCAAAAGGAATGGGCTTACCAAGAGATTCATAGATTAATTCTGGATAGTTCTACAAGTGATCTCAATGACCGAGTTCGACAAGTTTTCGAAAATTATGAAATTGATTTCCTTAAAAAAACATCAGATTTAGCCTTAACTTGGGAACAGATTAGGAAGATGAGCGAAGACCCTCTAGTAGAAATAGGTGCTCATACTATAAGTCATCCTGCTTTGAACAAGCTTACAGATTCCGATGTATTAAAAGAAATAGAAGGCTCGCGGGATAAGATTGAATCGGAGATAAACAAAAAAGTTGAACACTTTTCTTATCCTTTTGGTACTCGAAATGAAATTGGTCACCGGGAATTCAGGATTGCAAAAAAATGTGGATTCAAAACTTCAACAACGACCAGTATAGCGAATATTTTTGAAGAGCATAAAGATTTGTTGGAGCAATTACCACGTATTCCAATTAATCAAAAAAGGGACAATGGAAAAATCAATTACTTAAACCTTTGGCTCAATGGAACGATTCCTTGTATTATAAACAAATTCAAAAGAGTTTTGTGACTTGAAAAGTTTTTCAGAAAAATCACAATTTTATAGTATCAAGAAATGATTTTTTAAAGGAATATTAGGATTTAAGCTTTTTAAGCAGTTTGATTAAAATTAAACTTTGGGAGCAGCTTTCGGGATATTTGGGGTTCCAGCAAAAGGTAATGCCATAATAAAATAAAGAAGCATGGTAACTTCTGAATCATAAAAGTTAGTTTCAAAAATACCCCCCGTAAGAAAAGAAAGAGCTGCGGCGGCACTCCCGAATATAATCCACCGTTCAGAAGAAGCGGGTTTTAAATTTTTGGTCTTATAGTATAAAAGCCGAAAGAAACAGGCCCAAATTCCAAGCCATGTAGTTAGCCCTAAAATACCCGTATCCACAGTAATTTGGATGAAGTTGTTGTGCATTCCTTTAAGGTGTAAAACACTGCCACGGATTTGAGGCCATGGATCTATATATTGTTTATATATTAAGTCTACGCAACGAAAACCACACCCAGTTAAAGGATAATCCTTAAAAACCTTCCAACCAAATTGCCAAAGATTTATTCGACTTGCTAGAGACCTGTCCTGTGTTATGAGTTGATCTAAGTTAGAGAAACTAATTGTGTTTATGATCCTAGTTTTCGTTGAATGGGAAGATATTAAAAATATTATTAAGAGTAGAAGGGGAAGAAGTAATAAACATTTTTTTTTCCATAAAGAGACCAGACATATTAGTCCTACGAAAAGTCCTAGCCATGCTTGGCGAGTGAGGGTTAATAAAAGGCAATAAAATATTATAGCAATGGATGCCCAAATCCACTTTGCCGTTGGTTGAAAAAATATGATATATGCCAGGGCTAATAATTCAACCATCATTAAGTGTCCCGCGAACGTCATGTAAGTACTTTGTGCTCCGTCGGGCCTTATCTGTAAAATATCAGTTGCTATTTCTAATGCTTGCCAAGCTTGAAAAAATCCAAATAGACTTACAAGTGTTACAGAGGCTATGAGGACCAGTGTTAAAGAGTTTCTTAAATTGTTATCCCGAACACAATTTAATACCCAGAAAAAAATTATAAACTCTAAGAGTTTTTTTAGAGATTCGTAGCTGTAGCTTATTTTATAAGCGTTAGCTACAGCTATAAAACAGGCAAGAACAAACAATATAAATGGAATCCCTAGAGGCCAACGTTGTTCTTTCCATGTGTCAGTAAGGTGAGTTCTTAATAACCAGAGAATCCCTCCCACTCCTGCAGTGATTTGGGAGATGCTGATGGAAAACATAGCAGACGCTGTGAATAAAAATAATGTAAAGATCAACATCTTGTCAATTATGGGAATATTACGTTCCATAGAAATCCTAGTTTATTTTAGAGAGTGATAACTTAAAAAACAGCCCATGAAGCTATTTTTGATAAGCTACTATAACCTGTAATTAGGATTTAGTTTTAAGATAAATTTGACATTAAAGGGGTAATGTTTTTTTGGTTTTAAGCGCTTGTTAGCATAATTTATTAGAGAATAACAAAGCTGCTTCATTTTTTGTGTATGAAATGCTGGGCTGTGCTGTCAAACGAAATCTAAAATTGTATTAATTATACGCGGATTTTTTAATTATCGATTTAAATGTGTTTTTGATGGGAATATCAATCCTATTAAACTTTTTAAAGTATAGTACAAAAATTGCTTGCGGTTTCCTCCGAACTGTAAAAAAGCTTTACATCGAATTTGAAGTCCCTCAATCTTTAGTTTTCTAACATTTTTGTTTGATTCGGATTGTGATGACATTCGCACCACCCCTAGTTTTTCTTTTAATATTTGAGCTTCCCCAAAATTTAATATCCTTACCCACAAATCATAATCTTGGGCATATTTGTATCGGTAGTTATAGCCTCCGCTTTCGAGGAAGGCTTTTCTTCTAAATATTATTGCACTGTGAGAAAATGGGTTAAACAAGCTCATGGATTTTCTTATAGCTTGATCAGTTTCTATAAAACGAATACTTTGATTGAAAGTATTTTCGCCAACTAATTCTTTAAAACGTGATCCACAAACCACGATTTCTGGATGTTGCTCCATGAAGGTGACTTGTCTCTCTAGCCTTTGAGGAAAAGAATAATCATCTGCATCTAGACGTGCAATGATATTGGATCGAGATAACTTTACGCCTTTATTGAGAGACATAGCTATACCTAAATTATCCTGATGGACTATTTTTAAACGAGAATCGGTAAATTTGTTTAATATTTCAGCTGTCCTGTCAGTCGATCCATTGTTAAGGATAATGTATTCGAAATCCTTAAAGGTCTGGTTTAGAATACTGTCGACACATTCTTTTAAATACGTTTCACCGTTATGGACGGATGTAACTACTGAAACTTTTGGCATGGGTATCTATGAATAATATTTCAGAGGTAGTTGGATTTTTTTCAGGTTTTCCATTGATATGGAATCTGGCGCGTATCGTCTGATAGCGATTCTATTTCTTCAGGGTCGTGAGACAGATCAGTGCAGTTGGCAATCAGGGATGTTTGATCTCCAATTCCTTGGTATCCATACCACAGCATAGGAGGAATATGAACCAGCCTATAATCTTCGGGACGCCCGAGGATATATTCTGAAATTCTTCCATGGGTATTGGAGTTGGGTCTCTTATCATAAATGACCAACCGAATTGCTCCTAGAGGAACAGCTAAATTTTGGCTTTGTTTCTTGTGTTGTTTCCATGCCTTAACGAGTCCAGAATGTATCTCACTAAAATAAATTTCACCAAACTGTTTAAATAAATTAGAGTCATTTTTTATCATGTGTAAGACAGACCCACGCTTGTCTGCCATCTGTTTCAACGGCTGGATGATAACGCCTTCTATTTTGACTGATTCTTTCATTGGGTCCAGGCAAGATTCGACCGAGTTGCTTTTTCAGTGTACTCTTGAATTTGTCTGCTTGTAGTTTCGGCCATGGAGGTGTGTTTCTTATTATAAAAAGTCTGGTACCACTCTCCTGTCAAACGAACCGTTTCTGAAAAATCCAAAACTGCATGCCATTTGAGAAGTTGATAGGATTTTTCGCAATTAAGTTTTAGTAGGGTTGATTCTAATTTACTGGAATCAATATCTTGTTGAACTTTCGATTCTGCTCCGGGCCAATATTGGA